>NZ_RXHQ01000008.1 GCF_004138105.1 Xylanivirga thermophila
CTGATAATACAGTGGTTATTGCTGCTGTCAATGTAGTCTTACCATGGTCTACGTGACCTATTGTCCCTATGTTTATATGTGGTTTTGTTCTCTCATATTTTGCCTTTGCCATTTCGTTTCCTCCTTACTTTAATCTTTTAATACAACATACCCTGGTGTATCATTAAACAGCTATAAAATAGATTTGGAGCCCACGACCGGGATTGAACCGGTGACCTCCGCCTTACCATGGCGGCGCTCTACCTGCTGAGCTACATGGGCACACTAGGGGTTGGAGCGGGTGATGGGAATCGAACCCACGCAGCCAGCTTGGGAAGCTGGAACTCTACCATTGAGCTACACCCGCAAACTATATTATTATTGAGTCCTCATCGCAATGACAAAGTATATTTTAACTGTTTAATAGTATTTTGTCAATAGCATTTATTAATATTTTTGTTCCTCTACTAGATAATGTTCTAACTTTCTCTTCACTCGTTGGAGTGCATTATCTATAGATTTAACATGTCTACCCAATTCATCGGCGATTTCCTGATATGACTTCCCTTGCAAATAAGCCGTAAGTACCTGCCATTCCAGATCACTAAGTATCTCACCAATTTTAGACTCTATATGGTGGAATTCTTCCTGACTTATAACGAGTTCCTCAGGATCACTTACAGTTGCTTCAGATATAATATCCATAAGAGTTCTATCTGATTCAACATCATATATAGGTTTATTTAAAGAAACATATGAATTAAGAGGAATATGTTTTTGCCTAGTAGCAGTCTTTATAGCAGTGATAATCTGTCTGGTAATGCATAACTCTGCAAAAGCCCTAAATGAAGAAAGCTTGTCCGATCTAAAATCTCTAATAGCTTTGTAAAGACCAATCATACCCTCTTGGACAATATCCTCCCTGTCTGCTCCTACTAAAAAGTAACATCTGGCTTTAGAGCGGACAAAACTTTTATATTTATCCATAAGGTATTCCAGAGCATCCATATCGCCATTTCGTGCATCCTCGACAACTTCTTCATCCAGCATATACTCAAAACGGCTGGCATCCTGTTTTAATGCATTAGTTTTCACCCATATCTCCCCCACCGAAGCACCTCTTTAATTACTTTTATCTAGCCAATACTTTGATTATACATTATATAATGTATATAAGTCAACTATTTTGCCGTCTTAACTTTTCCAATTTTGCTAATGTAGACTTATCCACTCTATCGCTTAACAAATTCTGTTTAGGTAGTATTTTATTTATGTGCACATCCTCCAGTTCCTTTTGGGCCAGTTCCACTTCCAGTAGCAGTTCACGAGCAGACATACGAATACCACCTCTTGACAGTATCGTAGTTTGCTCCATATAGTCAGAAGTAGCCACCCTTATTCGCCTATACTTTCCCATATCATTAACCCACTTTTCTATATATTGGTCTGCCGTTTGATATTGCCTAGTATATATTACTTGAATATTCCCATAGATTTCAATATTCTCTATCGCTGCATTAGAGTGATGGGCGTCAAATACTATGATGATATTTATACCTTTATAGGCTTGGTAATTCTGCATTATATCTATAAGTTTTTCTCTAGCATTTTCTAAATTATCACTAGCAATAGCTTTAAGTTCTGGCCAACTATTAACTATATTATACCCATCTACCAATAAGAACTCTTCCACATATTCTCCCCCTCATCCCCTTTGACGGACTATCTCATACATCAGCACTGCTGCAGCTACAGATGCATTTAATGATTGAATCTTGCCCTCCATGGGGATTTTGACGAGAAAATCACATTTTTCCTTTACCAAGCGCCCGAGTCCCTTTCCTTCACTACCTATTACCAACGCAATAGGCCCGTCCAAATTTTCTTTGGTATATACGCTACCTTCCATATCAGCTCCCGCCACCCAAAGTCCCTTTTCCTTTATATAGTCAATTGTATTTGCTATATTTGTCACTTTAGCAATCATCATATGTTCAACAGCTCCCGCCGATGCCTTTACTACAGTAGGAGTGAGGCCTACTGATCTGTGTTTAGGTATTATTATACCATCCACTCCCGAGCATTCAGCAGTCCTTATTATAGCGCCAAAGTTATGTGGATCTGTAATCTCATCCAATATCAATATAAAAGGTGGAGCATCCCCTTTAGAAGCATTTTCTAATATATCATCTACATCAACATAGTTGTAGGATGCTACTATAGCTATAACGCCCTGATGGGAAGCAGATACCGCTATATTATCCAAATGCCTTTTATCCACCCTTTGAACCAATATATTTTTATTTCTTGCCTTTGCTATAATCTGTCTTGTCCTTCCATCATCCAAATCTTTTGATATAAGTATCTTTTCAATATCCCTGTCTCCCCGCAAGGCCTCGAGTACAGGATTCTTGCCTTCTATTTGATTTTGATTATCCAACATTATTCAGCCTCCATACCTAAAAACTCTTCTCGTACCTCTTTTGCCCTACCACATGTCATTCGGCCTTCAGGGCAAACACCGGTAAGACATCCAGGACCTGCATCCTTAAAAAGATTTGGTGCTACCTTTTGCACCTCTTTTAGCATTTCTTTTGCCAATGTCCTTATCTCCCACTGAGCTCTGTTGCAACAACGCAACCTGAAAAAATGCAAAAGTTCCCTAGCATTCATAGTAAGTATCATCTTGGTTTCAGCTGCATTAGGCAATACAAATCTAGCATCCTGATAAGAATCCTCTCCTGTATTTCCTAATATATCTACCCATTCATCATACCATTTTTGTATCTCTTCCATTTGCTGCTTAAACCTAATTACATATTCGTCGCCTAACCCCCGTATGCTAGAGGGTATTATATAGTTAAAACATTCCCCGTCATTTCCTGCTCTAACATACCTTTGTGATTTTACACTAAAACTTGCTATTCTGTGCCTGGTAATCTGCGCAAGTAGGCTCCTTGATACCCCTTCTATGCCAAAGGTAAAATTTACATGTTCAATTGTAGATAAATGCCCCATATCTACCAGCTTTTGAATAAATTTTGATTGATCCTTTTCCGTTACCCCATGCATAATATCATCTATGTCTGAAGGTGAATAGCAAAGTTTTGCAGCCATTGCCACTACCTTTTCAGGATTTGGGGTATATTCTATAAGTTTTACCTTAAGCTCTACCTCTCCCATTATTCATCCTCCTTGTCATCTAGCTCTAGTATACAACCTATAATATAAAGCAATCTATCTTGCCTTCCTAAAAGATACAAATATCCTAAAAGGGTCTCAAATCCAGTAGCCCATCTATACTCCACTGCATCGGCATTTTTAGGCATTGTCGCCGATTTCGCATTTCTTCCACGGCGTACTATATCCTGTTCTTCATCAGTCAATATACCCTCAATATGATGTAGAGTATCAGATTGTGCCCCTGCCTTAACAAAACTTATGGCCTTTACATGAAGTTTATGTACCGAAGTAGGCTGGGTTAAAATTAAGTAGCTCCGTACAAAAAGATCATATATAGTATCACCTATATACGCCAAGACTAAAGGATGCATCATCCTTACATCTTCAGGAGTCAATTGGCTACCCGTCTTTTCCTGCAAATATGTTAAAAGTTTATCCATAGCATCTCCCATCTTATACTGCCTATTTGTAAATACAACAAATAGTATACTTAAAACCTTATTTACTTATCTATATTTTCGACCAAGTAAAGCAACTATGCTTTTTAATTTTAAACTTAATCAGTTATAATATATTTTACACTATTTTGAGTACAAAAAAAAGCCTAAGCAAAATTGCTTAGGCTTTTTCCTCTTTTAACTAGCTTATATCAGCTACTATCTGGCCTTCCCCATTATCCAATTCAAAGAAAATCTTGTAAATAATATAACACCTGGTTCATCATCAGGCTCATACAGAAGACCTATCCTGCCATCAGGAAGAACAGTAAGACAAGAATATCCATAGCCTGCCTCCCTTATCACCCTGGAATATGGCCATGTTTTTCCTTCATCCTCACTCAATCTCACAGTACCTTTTATGCGCTTTTCAGGATGGGCAGGATTTGCCCATATAAGGTATGATTTCCCATCATCGGTCCTATGTTTGATTACAGTAGACTGGCATATTGGATCCACAAGTTCATCATGGAATGAAATATCTTTCCAGCTTTCACCACCATCCTTGCTTATGGCAATAGCTGTTCGATGATATTTAGCATGATTTCTCATAAACATCTTTAGATCCCCATTACCCATTTCTATAATTTGACATTCAGTAAGCTCTGCCTCGGTCACATCAAGGGTTCTAGAGTTAAGCACTTTATTGTTCCATATCCTTCCATCATTTGGTGACCGACCCCTTTTCCATGTATTGCCATGGTCATCACTATATATAACAGTACAGGACATACGTCCACCTAAAGCATTATTAAAGTATATGGGGAATACCAGCCTGCCTTTATACGCACCATTTTTTAGCTGTATACCTCGCCCGGGGCCTGCCCCTATAAATCCCATCCATTCTTCCTTAACATGGGGATTTAAATCGATTGGTTCAGACCACGTAAGACCGTCATCTTCGCTTTTTACAGCCTTAAGGAAAGATGTTCTTGTCTCTAGCATAGGCCCATTTTTTAAATATATATTCCCTATTTTTTGGCCATCCTTTAGAACATCACCATTTTCATCTATCATTATAGATGTCTTTTCGCCATTTTTATGATATACAAATGTATCTTCCTTCAGTATGTACTCATTCCCCGACTCATCATATAAAATCCTATACCCATCTTTATCGAAACCTATACCTGGCTTCGAAGCCCATAATCCAATGCCGGCGGGAGTATGGTTAAATATCATCCATATTGTCTTAGTTTCTTCATCCTGAAGCATTGCTGGATCACATGCTGCTGAACCCTCATCGCTTCTGCCAGGGTAGTCTACAATATTCTGTATAGGACCCCAAGTATCTCCTCCATCTGTACTTCGTATTATGTATTTATCTATATTATTCGGATTGTCCCCGGCTCTATCCACTCTTGCATCTATTGCTGCTATGAGCGTACCCTTGTCTGTAGTTATAATAGAAGGTATACGATAATTTGCACATCCATTTAAACCTGGATAAAAAAGCTTTATATGTTCTAAACTCATACCTATAAACCCCTTTCCCTTTAAGTAGTACTCTATACCCATTCATTTTATCCTATTACATATGCCCCTTTATCCTTTGCATCTAATGATGACAGTCAAAAGGCGTGATAAGAATAGATATCACGCCTTTATATCCTTTATACTAAAATTAGACATTTATTTACCTCCTGAAAAATCAATACAATTTATCTGAAATTGAAGAACCACTCCGTGACTTATTTTTCGATGCCATGCTGACATTTTTTCTAAAATATTCAGTATATAATACATCTATTACATATAGCTGTGCAATCTTTGTTATCAATGCACCACCCTGTAATGGACTTTCATTATAGCCCGATAGTAATACAACATCAGCATATTTTGTAATAGGTGACTTTGCATAATGGGTAATACAAATAGTCTTAGCACCATTCTCCCGGGCAATTTGCATAGTATCTACTGTATCCTTTGTACTACCAGAATAAGATATAGCAATAGCTGTATCTACCTCTGCCAATAAAGACGCAGACATGGCCTGCATATGTCCATCTGTATATGCATCAACTGGTACACCTATGCGCATAAATTTATTCTTGGCATCCAAAGCAGTAATCCCTGATGTACCTACACCATAAAATACAGTCATTCGACTATTCTCTATAAAGTTTACCGCTTTTTCAATATCATCTTTATTTAATAAAGCAGCAGTCTCCTGCAAAGCTTCAATATTTTTACCTATAAGTTTCTGAAGTACATCATCAAAACTATCCTTTATGTCTATTCCTTCATTGAAGGAACCAAAAGTATTAGACGAACTATTAGATAATTCCTGAGCCACAGCTATTTTGAAATCATGATAACCCTTAAACCCTAATTTCCTACAGAATCTAACAACAGTGGTGTCCCCTACCTTTGCTTTTTCAGAAAAATCCGTAATAGAGCTATACAATACTTCTTCAGGATTTTCAAGAAAGGCATCCATAACCTTCTTTTCAGACTTTGTAAATGAATGTTTTAATGTACTTAATAACGGAAACAAAGTTCCTATCTCATAATCCATTAGATATCTCCCCGCATAACTCCATACGCAGCACCTATTATCCCTGCATCATTTGAAAGCTCAGCCGGCTTTATGCTTAAATGCTCAGCGAATGAAGGCATAATAAGTTGTATGGTTTTTTTCTTTATTCTATCTATAAATTCTTTGCCTTGTGCTGATACTCCTCCACCTATTATGATGGTACTAGGATTTAGACTATGAACTATTATACTTAATCCCCATGAAATATATGTTATCCACTCATTTATAACATTCATAGCTAAACGATCACCATGCTTCTCAGCTTCAAATATATCTTTACCACTTATAGCTACATTTTCATCTAGTATGTATGCTTCACCTTCATTCAATCTGTCTGTAAACATCCTTATCAAAGCATTGGTAGAAGCATATTGTTCATAGCATCCATTTAAACCACAAGTGCATCTAATACCATCGGGATATAACATCATATGGCCAAACTCCCCTGCTGCTCCATCAGCACCGTAAAATATCCTGCCTTCTTTTACTATGGCACCGCCTATACCTGTGCCAAGAGTTATCATTATAATATCATCTCTATGCTGTGCTGCCCCCTGCCAAAACTCTCCCAAAGCAGCACAGTTTACATCATTATCCACATATACCGGTACATTAAACCGTTTTGTTAAAATATCCTTAATAGGCATACCTGTCCACCCTGGTAAGTTATCAGTTGCAAAGCGTACAGATCCCGTTTTAGGTTCTATCTGCCCGGCACTACTTACTCCTATGCCTAACAGATGAGAAGTATGATCAATTTCCTGCTTAACAATATTTTGTACCTTATCCATTAAAGCTTGCCCACCATTATAAGCTTCAGTAGGAACTATCCCCTTATTTTTTATATGACCTTCATGATCTATTATACCATATTTTATATTAGTACCTCCAATATCAATGGCAATAATATCTGCCAATTTGATCACTCCTTGTTGGATACTGATGCCACAGCTTTGGCAAATCTTTGGGTAATCTCACGTGGTCTTGTAATGGCAGTACCCACTATTACAGCATGTACTCCAAGTTCTAAGGCTTTTACTGCCTCCTCCGGTGTCCATATCCTGCCTTCCCCAAAAACAGGGATTACAAGATCTTGCGATAATCTTGCCATAAGTTTAAAGTCTGGACCTTCAAGTTGAGGACTATAGGGAGTATACCCAGACATTGTAGTAGATACAAAATCAGCTCCCGCCTCCTGAGCCTTCACAGCTTCTTCATAAGTAGATATATCCGCAAGTATCATTATATCAAAATTTTCCTTTATCTCCTTTATAAGTTGTGCAGTTGTCTTACCTCCTGGCTTCAATACATCTGTAGCATCAATAGCCACAACCTCTGCGCCTGCCTCTACTACTTCCTTCACTTCTTTTAAAGTAGGAGTTATATACGCATCGGAATCATCATAATCACGCTTTACGAGCCCTATCACAGGAAGATTCACAACCTTTTTTATAGCTTTTATATCCTGTGCATAATTGGCCCTTATAGCTACTGCACCTCCCATTTTAGCAGCAGTAGCCATCTTGGCCATAATTTCACTACCATACAAAGGTTCAGTATTCAATGCCTGACATGAAACTATTAGGCCTTTGTATACATTATTCAAAAATTTATCCTTTTCCATCTTTATATATGCCTCCCTTGGCCAGTAATAACATTTTATTGTATACCAAATTTTATTACTCTATATCCTATTATACATTATAAGAAAATTTATTTCAATCTATGGTCTTAAAAAGAAAATTTTTTTTATACTTTCAATAGTTTTTATAATAAAAATTTGTAACATATAAAAATGTCCTCCTTGTTTCACTTCTAATCAGTAGCTACCAAGAGGACATTTTTAATTGATTTATTTTATTCATTACAACCATAAATATTAAATTATTTTAATCCTGTTGTGACTATTCCTTCAATAAACTGCTTTTGACCTACAAAAAATGTTATTATCATGGGAATAGTAAACAAAACTGAAGCCGCCATAAGCAATTCCCATTTTGTATCAAACTCTATCATAAAAGCCTGCAATCCGATAGAAAGTGGCCATTTAGCACTGTCATTTAAATAGATTAGAGGAGTCATAAAATCATTCCAACCTCCCATAAAAGTAAACAATGCTATTGTAGTAAGTACAGGTTTTGATAGTGGAAGCATTATTTGAAAGAAAATTCTTCCCTCAGAAGCTCCATCAATCCGTGCAGCTTCTAAAAGACTATCTGGTACCGTTTTAAAAAATTGTCTTAATAGAAATATGTTATATGCACCCCCAAAGAAACTGGGCACTAGTAAAGGTACAAAAGTATTTACCATATCTAACTTAGCCCATGTTACATAAAGAGGTATCATAGTAACTTGATGGGGCAGCATCATAGTAGCAAGTATTATTCCAAACAGCTTTTTACCACCCTTCCAGGGAATTTTTGCAATAGAATAAGCTACTAATGACGACGAAAGGACTTGTCCAAATATTGGAATAACAGCTAATATAACAGTATTTTTTAGATACGTAAAAAATGGTATCGTACTCATAGCCTTAGGATAATTTCCCCATGCAAATGGATCAGGAATCCATTTCGGTGGATATTCAAAAACTTGATCTGGCGTTTTAAAAGATGTTGATAAAAGCCATAGAAATGGTAAAAAGTACATTATTCCAAAAAGAATTAACAAAATATGAGGTAATATCTTTTTTTTGAAAATCTTCTTTGTTTTCAAATTTTTTTGTTCTCCATAGTTTATAACATTTTGATTCTGCATTGTACCCCTCCTTCTATTCATTTTCATAGCTTACCCATTTGAGTGATGTCTTTAAAATGGTTGTAGATATTATAATTATAATAATAAAGAGAATCCATGCCATCGCTGAAGCATAGCCCATTTTTAGAAAACTAAAACCATTTTGGTATAAATATAGAGAATAAAATAATAGAGAATTTTCAGGTCCTCCAGAAACTTGGAGCTGTGTCCCACTTGAAAATATAAATGCTTGCGTAAAATATTGGAATGCCCCTATAAGACCCATAATAAGTTGGAATAAGGTAACAGGAGATATAGATGGAATTGTGATTTCCCAAAATTTAGACCAACCATTAGCTCCATCAATATCAGCAGCTTCATATAATGATCTTGGTATCCCTTGTAATGCTGCTAAATAAATGAGTATGGTGCCTCCAGAACGCCAAGTATCCATAATAACCAATGAAACTTTAGTATATCTAGGATCTACAGTCCATGCCGGTTGAGGTAAATGGAGTGCACCTAAAATATTATTTAATATACCATATTGTGGATTCAATATCCATAGCCACAAAACTGAACTAGCAACTATAGGCACTATAGAAGGCATGTAGTACACCGTTCTGTATATAGACTGACCTTTAACCTCCTTATTTAAAAGCATCGCCATAAATAGAGAATATATTAATTTTACAGGTACCCCTACTAAGACCATATAAAAAGTATTTTTTAAAGATAGATAAAATTTTGTATCTTTAAATAGTTCTGCATAGTTTTTTAACCCTATAAAATCAGGATCCTTAAAAAAGTTATAATTAGTAAGGCTATAAAAAAACGATGATAATATGGGATATAATTGAAATAATATGAAACCTACCATCCATGGCATTGCAAATAGCAAGCCTAGTCGTATAAACTTTTTTTCTTGAGTACTCTTCTTTTTTGTACTACCAATACTGGTACTAACTGCCATATTTTAGACTCCCTTCTAAACAATATAGCAGTTCAAGCGGAATTAATTCCGCTTGAAAAGCTAATTATCGTCCTTTTGCAACGTTTTTATACAATGCTGTAACTACTTAACTGGATTTTCATCTGCCAACTTTTGTACCTGTTCAACAACTTTCTTTTGTGCTTCTTCTACTGATTGTTTTTGATGTAAAGCCAATGTCATTTCATCATTAATTATTGATAGATATTCGTTTATATATGGAAGCATCGGGAAAGATCTAACATTTGGCGATTGTAACATTTTTGCTACATCTTTCAATTCTTGAGGTACTTCCGAGCCCATATTATTTAATACAGATGCTCTAGATACTAATGCTCCTTTTTTCTGTTGTCCATTAGACCATTCTTTCATGTTGTCTTCATTAGCCCAGAACGCTAAGAAATCCCAAGCTGCATCTGGATTTTTAGATTTAGAGTTTATACAATATACCCTTGATGTTACAAACATGGAACCTTTAAGATCTGGCTTATCTGCTGGATATGGAATATTTGCTATACCATAATCTAAATCCGGTGCATACTTAGCAACCATCCCTATCATGCCTTCAGGGAAGAAACACATAGCCAAATCCCCTGTTAAAAATGGAGATTGGGCATCTTTACCAAATCCAGACTTGAACTTTGAAAGTTCTTCAACACCATATTTTTTATATATATCCACTTGCCATTGATATGCTGCAGCCATATCTGGTGAATCAAATGTTATTTTATTAGCATCTTTATCAATCCATTCAGCGCCAAAGGTAACAGGCCATAAAACATTATCTAACCATGGATAATCAGGTAAAAATCCTAATTGCTCTATTTCACCTTTGTCATTCACTTTTGTAAGTTTATCTGCCATCTCAACTAATTCTTCCATAGTTTCAGGTGGATTATCATATCCTGCTTCCTTCAATAGCTTTTTATTATAGTACAATTCAGATGATGCAAGAGTATATGGTATTCCATATATAGTATCCTTATAAGTACTTAGATTCCATGCTGCAGGTAAAACATCATCTTTTTTGAACTCTGCATCATTATTCACATAATCAGTAAGATCCAATAAAGCTCCTTTTTCTCCCCATGTAGCTATATTAGGCCATAAATTATCAAAAACATCTGGACCTTGACCACCTGTTAATGCCGCTAGTACCTTGTCCATAGTAGAATTACCAGTAACTTCAATCGTAACATGGGGATTCAAATCCATGTACTTTTGTGCCGCTTTCTTAACATACTGAAATTGGCTATCTTCATCGTTGCTTTCAGGCCAATTACACCACATTTTTAATGTCACAGGCTCTTTTTTGTCTTCCTTTTTTCCCTCTTTACCTTCATCCTTTTTAGAATCTTCCACTACATCTTTTTGTTGACCGGAAGATGCATCTTTATCATCATCTTTTTTCCCACAACCAGCAAACAATCCCAAAACCATAGTCAACACTAAGAGTATTGATAATACTTTCTTTTTCATCTTCATCCTCCTCGTATAATATATTTTGTAAGCAGCAACATACACCACTTACACATCAATACAACTGGTATAAAGTAGCTGGAAATTATATCAGTCATATCAAAAACAATAGTAATAAAATCTATACATCATCTACGATCATATCGCCCTCATATAGCAAGAGGTTCAGGAGCAACTCCTCAGTAGTGGTTGTTGAAAAAAATGCTTTACATCTGAGATAACCCGTAGCATGATATAACCGTAAGGTGGTCTGGGACAAGCTTTTTCCTCCTTGCAGCTCGACTGCTCGTATAGTGTGGTTCCCACACCAGGTTTACCGTATCTAACACGAATTCTGCTTTGTCGGAGTGCAGGTTCTCACGCAGCAGGAGACCGAAACTTGCACTGCTAAGAGCTCATAGCGCGAGGCTGTTACATAACCTGGTTGCTGGGGTTATCTCAACTATCTTTCATCATTCCCCCATGGGAAGGAGGTGTAACAAGATGAACAAGCTATATGTTGGTTTAGATCTATCACTCAAAGATTTCAAGGTCTCAATTATTGACCAGGAAGGTGTTGTAGTCATTAAGCCCTTTGCTGCCACCAATGACCTATATGGCGCTCAATCCCTAATAGACGCTATAGAGGGCTGTTGCATGCGGTTAAACGTATCTACGATCTTTGTAGGCTATGAATCCACCTCCGTATACGGATGGCACATACAGCATCTTCTAGCCGATTGTACGTCCCTTAAGCCCTACCATCCGAATATCATTTGCTTTAACCCTAAAATCATCGAAAGGTTCAAAGAGTCACTGGGAAACCTGCCGAAAAACGATTATGTGGATGCAAACGCAATTGCGGAAAGGCTTAGGTTCGGTAGACTTCCCAAGTCTTGCCCTGTGGATTTCAGATACCTAGCCCTTCAAAGGCTTACCCGCCACCGCTTTCATATTGTGGATAACCTGGTACGGGAGAAGTCCTATTTCTTGAGCAACTTGTTCCTGAAATTCAGCGGCCTATGCCAGGAAAAAGTATTTTCCAACAACTTTGGTGCAGTTGCCACAGAATTGTTCCAAGAGTATCTGACTGTTGAGGATATTGCGACTCGATCGCTCGACGACCTCATTGATTTTATTATGGAACATGGCAAAAAGCATTTTAATGATCCGAAAGCCACTGCATCAGCTTTAAAAGAAGCTGCTCGTAAATCCTACCGCCTGAATCCTTCTGTTGATAACTCACTTAACTTCGTGCTCAGATCCTGTTTGGAAAACATGAAGGCACTTGAAAAGCAGAAGAAGGCTGTGGAAAAGGCAATTGAGAACGAGCTCCCCTTCTTTAACAACGAGTATCTTTGCCTGACCTCGGTTAAAGGTATCGGCCCTGTTATTGCCGCAGGTCTAATTTCCGAAATTGGCGGAATTTCAAGGTTCGATAATGATAATGCTCTGGCGAAATTCTCCGGGTTATACTGGTCGGAATATCAATCAGCTGATTTTGTCGCAGATGATACCTACATTAAGAAGACCGGTAACGTATACCTACGGTACTATTTTGTTCAGGCTGCTGAGCAGCTTAGAAAGTACCTTCCGGAGTATACAGCGTTTTATTCTCGCAAGTTTAAAGAAAGCAAAACCCATCACCATAAACGGGCTTTGGTACTCACTGCACGTAAGGCCGTAAGGTTAATCTTCGCTCTGCTGCACGATGAAAAACTTTACAATCCATCCACCCGGAAAGGAGAAGTTGACATAACATAAATAATTTGCCTCATTTACATTTCTTCAAATTATTTCCTTTCCGTTTTGGGGGAGGTTAGCTTTGCTATGCTCTTTTTTAATTGCTTTACCTTAAAATTTTTTATATTTTTTTCAACCACCCTCTTGACATATTACCGAATTACTAATAATTGTTTTTAGAAATGACTTTTTATTATGATTAAAACATTTTCTCTACTTGGTTTGTATCACTTCACCTCCTTAAGAGCATTATACTTGGTAAACAAATTACGGAATTTTTTACATAAATTGGAGTGCCTGGTATAAATAATACAATGACTTTTTAGATTTTTTTATGTTGTAAAATATCAATATATGTTAAATTCAGCTTTTATTACATTAAAACATTTTAAAAAAATTTTTCAACTGTTTTTCTGGAATTAAAAAAAATTTTCTATTGCATTGTTTTTGCAAGCATACTAAAAAAAGCTGCTGTAAAATGAAATTTATTTATTCATTGTACAACAGCTTTTTATTCCCTTATATCTTTTCTAAAGGTTTCACATTGCCAAAGTTGGATTTAGGTCCATCTGTAGGAGCTGTCCATCTTACAGCATTCTTTATTACTTGCTGCACCTCTTCTTGGTAATATATAGGGTAGGTCTCATGGCCTGGTCTAAAATAGAATATCTTTCCGTTTCCTCTATTGTAGCAACAGCCACTCCTAAATACCTCTCCACCCTCAAACCAGCTTAAAAATACCAGTGTATCAGGGGAAGGGATATCAAACCTTTCACCATACATTTCTGCATTTGGCACCTCAAAATATTCTCCTAGACCCTTTGCAATTGGATGTCCCGGTTCTACTACCCATATACGTTCCTTTTCTCCAATCTCCCGCCATTTAAGATCACAACTACTTCCCATGAGTTTTTTGAATATTTTAGAAAAATGAGCTGAGTGGAGTACTATAAGCCCCATGCCTTTTAAAACTCTGTTATATACCTTTTCTACAATTTCATCCTGTACTTCATCATGAGCCTTATGCCCCCACCACAGAAGTACATCCGTCCATTCAAGGACCTCATCAGTCAGTCCATGACTTGGCTCATCTAGTGTAGCAGTCCTAATCTCCATATCCTGCTCTTTGGATAAAAAGTCCGCTATAGCACCGTGAATACCTTTAGGATAAAGGTTTGCAACCTTTTCATTCGTCTTTTCATGTCGATTTTCATTCCAAACTGTAACATGTATTATTCTAGACATATATCTTGCGCCCCTCTTTTCCAGATTGATATATACCGCATATCATCTCTTGGGTCTTAAGCGCCTCTTCACCATCTATTTCAGGTTTTACACCGTTCTCAAGGGCGTCATAAAACTTTTGTATCTGCTTTACATGGCTAGTACCCCAATATGACTTTACATTGCCATATTCAATATATTCATTTGGGTTTTTATCTGCTATATATGTTCTGCCATCATAAAACTTTATGGTAGCTTTATCCCCAACAATCTTTGCAATTCCATTTTCACAGTGGAGCTCTATTTCAACAGGTGCATCATAGGTATAATAATTTATGGCAAAAAATGCACTTACCACACCATTTTTATATTTTATTATACCTTCAGCCGCGTCCTCCACATCTATCTTATTATGGGCCCTATTTGAGATGGTGGCATCTATATAATCTATAGGCTGACCGATAAACCACCTCATAAGATCCAATGTATGGATGGCTTGATCGATGATTACCCCGCCACCTTCCTTATCCCAAGTACCCTTCCAGTCACTTTTAGAATAGTATTCATCGGATCTATCCCAGGTAACCATAGCCTTAGCTGATTTTATAGCTCCTAATTCACCGGAATCTAGGGCCTTCTTTATAAGCAAAGAACCAGGATTATATCTATTCTGAAATATAACGCCCAATGTAACACCATTATCCTTTGCAGCCTTTATCATAGCCTTAGCATCATCCAATGCTATGGACATGGGCTTTTCAGTCATTATATTCAATCCATGGTGAGCTGCATAAATCGCTATAGGCGCATGCATATAATGGGGAGTGCATATATGCAACACATCAAGATCTTCTTTCTCTATCATCTCTTTATAATCGAGATAATATTTACACCCAATTTCTTCGGATCTTTTTATAGCCCTATCTTCTTTTATATCACATACAGCCACAACTTCTACATTATTAAGTTTTGATATTGATACTGCATGCATTGGAAATATATTTCCACAACCTACTATACCTGCACGATAAGCTTTCATATATAAAACGATCCTTTCTATAATTATGGATTTTTATTACTTAAAATAAACGGGCTGCCCTGTTTTTGCCGACTCATAAATTCCCTCTAATATCTGAGTTACTACAAATGCCTGTTCCGGCTTTACTACAGGTTCAGTATCATTTAATATGCTATTTATCCAAGTTCTAGCTTCCTTTTCGCTGGGGTTTTCAGATTCGCCTTCATAAAAATCAACTCCAGATGCATCTAAAGAAGGCTTTAATGTATATAGCTTACCAAACTCTTCTCCATTTATCCTAAGGCCATCCCACATATCTGCGCCACCCTTTGTACCACACAAAGTGGTCATTGCTTCACCTATTTGTAGGCTATTAATAGCCCAACTGCTCTCAAGCACTATAGTAGCTCCATTTTCCATAACAACAAAGCCAAAAGCCGAATCTTCAACCGTAAATTTCTTAGGATCCCATGGACCCCATGCATTTGCTGCATTTTCATTGTCTGCCAACTTACGATAGGTAGTACCTACCACCATCCTAGGTTTATAATTATCCATCATCCATAATGTTAAATCCAAAGCATGGGTACCTATATCAATAAGTGGCCCTCCACCTTGTTCATATTCATTTAAGAAAACACCCCATGTAGGAACTGCACGACGCCTTATAGCATGGGCCTTTGCAAAATATACCTCGCCTAAATCTCCCCGCCTACATACCTTATTTAAATATTGACTGTCAGGTCTAAATCTGTTCTGATATCCTATACTAAGCTTTTTCCCAGTGCGTTTTGCTGCTTCCACCATTTTTTTGGCTTCTTCCGACGTCTTAGCCATAGGTTTTTCGCACATTACATGCTTTCCTGCCTCCAAGGCATCTACTGTAATGAAGGAATGGGATCTATTAGGAGTACATACATGTACCACGTCTATTGTCTTATCATCTAAAAGCTCTTTATAATCAGTATACACCTTGGCACCATCTACACCATATTCACTGGCAGCTTTTTTAGCCCTTTCCTCTATAATATCGCAAAAAGCCACCATCTCTACCTCTTTAACCTTGGACAAACTAGGCATATGCTTTCCGTTCGCAATACCACCACATCCAATAATTCCAACTCTTAATTTGTCTTTCATATAATATTCCCCTTTCTTTATATAATCCTATGCAAAAATTCTGTAAATTTTATTTATTCTCTCTATCTTTATTTTATCCCATACATACTTTATATCATCAACTATTTTTAGACTTGTATAAACTTTTTTTGGATTTGATACTTACAATCAAACATGGTACCATATAAAAAAAGGGGGGTTTGATATGGAAAGTAACCATGCGTATATAGAATTTGATGGTAAATATCTTTTAACTCTTGATAATAACTATTTAAGGCCGCCACGTTCGGCAAAAGCCTATCTCCATTGCCATCCATGGCTTGAAATATCTTTGGTTAAAACCGGGACAGGTGAATATATAGTAGATGACAAGGTATATGATATAAGGGAAGGTGATATATTCCTATTCAACAATATAGAAAAACATGCCATAGGCATATACCCCCCCAACGAAATGGTAAACATGGTTATACACTTTGAGCCAAGGCTTATATGGAATATGAGCGATAGTACATTCGATTACAGATATCTAAAGATATTCTTCGACAGAAATGATAATTTTGAAAACAGACTTGATAGAAACAACCCTGCGACCGAAGAAATTAAAAGACTACTCCTTGAAATAGAAGATGAATTCAGAAAAAGGCTTCCTGAATATGAACTTATGATAAAAGTAAAACTTCTGAATATTTTAGTAGCATTAATACGCCACTATGGTTATACAGAGAAAAAAAACAAAACCCCGTCAAAGATCAAAAAAGACCTCTTGGCTATGAATAGGGTAATAGACTATATAGATGATCATTTGTGTGAAGATATAATGCTCGAAGATCTAGCATCCATAGCCTATATGAATCCATCATACTTTTCTACCCTATTTAAAAAATATAATGGCATAAGCCCCATCGAATATATATCTAAAAGAAGAATATCCAGAGCTATAGAATATCTAAAGGCCAGCGATAAGACAGTGCTTGAAATCGCCAGCCTATGTGGTTTTAATAATCCTACTAATTTCTATAAGACGTTTAAAAAACTAACTGGTAAAACACCTTCAGATTTTAGGTAGTTAAAACCTTTTGTAGCTCTTTCACATCCATAATAGGCTCCATACACATAAAGTGGCGGCATACATAAGCCGTTTGTTTTCCTTCTTTTGGTTTATTAGACTTTATATAAGGTGCCAAATCCTCTAATTTACTACCATGCTCTTTTGTAGGATAATAAACCAAAACAACAGCCAAAGGCAAAAACATTTCATGGATCATATCTACCATTTCCTGTACATCATTATCCTCTCCTTTTCCTGCTATCACTATCTGGTAATCAGTATATAACGTAAACATACATGATAACAGGAAATAGGTATACATATTTGGATTTTCAGATATTTCAGATGCAAATGCCCCTATTTGCCTATTTGCTATTTCGTCTAGCCCTGTATCCCCTGTAAGTCTTGCCAGTCTTATAATATTATTAAGGGCTACTGAATTTCCGGAAGGTATTGCACCATCATATATATCTTTGGGTCTAAATATTAACTTTTCTCCGTCGCTTCCATATAAAAATAGGCCACTATTTTCTTTATCCCAAAAAAGTTTTAGCATATTACTGTTGAGCTTTATAGCATACTCTAAATATTCAGGGTCATATGTCGTTTCATACAACTCTATAAGTCCCCATATAAGATATGCATAATCATCTAAATATGCAAGGTATGCTGCCTCTCCATCACGATATCTAGCAAGCAATCTACCATCTTCCCTTATTAGCTTATCCTTTATAAATCCAAATGCCTTTTGAGAAGCCATAGTATATCTATCATCCCTAAATACCCTTCCTGCTATAGCCATAGCAGCTATCATAAGTCCATTCCATCCTGTTAAGATCTTATCATCTTTATGTGGATGTACCCTTCCCTTCCTATATTCAAGCATAGTTTTAGTAAACCCTTCTATTAGTTCCCTATCTTTTTCAATTACTTTACAATCATATAGCCTATTAGGTATGCTTTTGCCCTCAAAATTACCATGTTCAGTTATCCCATAATATTTACAAAATAAAAGTCCATCTTCATCCCCCAGTACATCTTTTATCTCCTGTGGATCCCATACATAAAACTTTCCCTCTTGACCCTCTGAATCAGCATCTTGAGCTGAATAAAATCCTCCCGCCTCATCGGTCATGTCCCTCAAAACATAATCTAGTGTTTTATATGCTATAGCCTTATATAGCTCATTTTTTGTAATCTGATAGCATTCTGTATATGCAATAATTAGCATGGCATTATCATAGAGCATCTTTTCAAAATGGGGAACAAGCCATTTTTTATCTGTAGCGTACCTGCAGAAGCCTCCGCCTATATGATCAAATATGCCACCATTATACATGCCTTGAAGGGTTTTCTCTACCATCTTCAATGCTTCAGGTTCTTTAGATACATTAAAATATCTCATTAAAAACATAAGATTATGGGGGGTAGGGAACTTAGGCTGACTACTAAATCCACCATATATATCATCAAAATTGCTTTTAAGTCCATTATATGCAGATCTAATAATATCCTCCGATATCTCACCTGTTTCTTCATAATCTCTAGAATACTCTGATATACCCCTTGTTATCTTTGCCCCTACTTCTACAAGTGACTCTTTATCAGTATTCCATGCCTCAGCTGTATTTTTCAGTATATCTACAAAACCCGTCATGCCTAGGCGGGAATGTTTCGGAAAATATGTGCCAGCAAAAAACGGTTTTTTACCTGGGGTCATAAATATACTAAGGGGCCATCCACCGCTTCCTGTTAATGCCTGACATACTGTCATATATATATGATCTATATCCGGTCTCTCTTCCCTATCTACTTTTATAGATACAAAATACCTGTTTAAAATATCTGCTACCTCTTCATCCTCAAAGCTTTCCTTTGCCATTACATGACACCAGTGGCAAGTAGAATATCCGATGGATAGAAAGATAGGTTTGTCTTCTGCATTTGCTTTTGCAAAGGCTTCATCACCCCATGGATACCAATCTACAGGGTTATATGCATGTTGCAAAAGATAAGGAGATTTTTCATTTACCAAACGATTGGGTTCTCTATTTGAGCTAGTCATACTATCACCTTCATTCATAAGTATAATAATTTAGTATACCCTAAAAAACAAAAGATACTTTTTTATATTATAAGTACCTTCATTTTTCTTGTATACTAAACCTTGATAACCTGCTTTCCATAGCCAAACCTTTATATGCTAATTACGGCCGTTCCTCCAAAAATTAGGATCTCTGAGAATATTAATGCTTGACCCACAAGATTATTCTATATCAAAGTGGGCTTTAATGGTTTTAAATCAAATAACCGCTTCCACTTGGCTAGAAGCGGTTATTTGCTACTTATTTTAGAATAATTAATGCATAACCAGAAAAAGTTTTTTCAGGAATATGTAAAACAAGAGTATTTTCATTCAAATGACACGGTATCAAAGTGACACGTTCCGATTCCGGAGTTACCAACTCCGCAGAAGAGGGGATCCGGCCGTAATCGTTCAGATGGATAAGAAATTCAGGCATCTTATTCGCACCGTCGCAGAACGCAGGAATCGGATCTTTTATAGTACCGAATGAATCCATTTCCGGAAGCATGCCCGCAGTATTCACCAAATGAATTATCGTTGCTTCACCAGTTTCATAAATTGTCGTCAAGAGATCCTCCTGGTCATGCTCTATCCTTCGGCTATTAAGACAAAGTGTGAGCAATTTGCCGTTGGTTGCCTTCATCTCTGGTATCGCAGAAGCATCTACCGGTGTGTTTCCGCGGGGCCAGACCGCTGGCTGAATCGGATTGTCTGAAACATCACCAGGGTGAATAATAACCTCTCCCTTTCCGATAGCCTCGCAAACAGCAAGCACTTCGCCATCTTCACCTTGAGCAATAACCGTTCCGTAGGCATCAAGGATATATTCTGAACTAGCAGCGGTAAATACATGTTTCTTTCCTTCAAAGCAGAACTGTTCCGAGCCCTCATACTGTTTCTTTACAAGGCGGGAGCACACACCGAGCTTTTCAAGACCTTCATTGAGGGAGCGAAACGTACCATCATCATTTTTCATAGCAAAGCTATTCAACAGCATCAACCTGCCACCGTTTTCCGCATAGGAACGCAGTTTTTCAATCTCTGCATCTCCGATCATTGCGACAGAAACAGCGGCAATCGCAGGAGATGCGGAAAACGTTTCTACAGCATCGGAGCAAAATACCATATCACACATCAGACCAGTAACATAAGCAGATTCCAAATAACTCATAAAAGGCTTCATAAATTTTTGCGGGGCGTCCTTGTCGGAATAATCACGGGTACTCTCGGAGAAGTAAAAGGAAATGTCTGGTTTCTTTTCCGGAGCATCCAGATACTTACCATAGATCTTTTCAAAATCTCGATACGGTTTATCGTATAATTCTGAGCCAATTCCACCAGTACCAGTATACATCTGCCCCCATGACCTGCACAGCGCCCAAGAAGCATACATAGAATCTTTCGTTGCAGGATACATTAGAGCCATTGATGGTACACCCTTCCGTTTGGCCATCGCATAACGATGTATAGCTTCACCTGCAAAACAAACATATGAATAACGAATAATACCACAGCACTCCTGAAAGATGTAATCCCAGAGCTCTGACGCCGACTCGAAACCATAGCATGTCGTATCGAAGGGGATCACTTCCGCACAATAAGCAGGCCGCATCGGGTAGAATCCAATGCTTTTGTAATAAGCATCCATCCGACGATGAAAATCACCACTGGACTTTTTCTTAAACTTTTTCCAGGCTATGTACTCAGGCTTTTCGTAATGTTCAAAAAACTCTGCCCATTTGTCAGGATAAGGAAGGTCATATCCAGTTTCTTCCTTGAATTTTGCGCGGCAGTATTTGCAAGCACAGGCGTTACCGCCTCCAAACCACTGCACATCATCGTTCATAATACCGTCAACATGCGCTTTTTGAACTATATCCTTAATGTGTTTCCAATAAGCATTCTCATACGCCGGGTTATTAAAACAATGGGCGTGCCCGTTGTAATGTTTGAAAACCCAATGAACATCCTTGCCTTCCGTATGGATATAGGAAGAAAGGGCAGGTTTTCCTGTACTGCCATCAATCTGTGCAAAATCATCCAGATGTGCAACGTCAAAGGTAGGATTTGACTGCGAAGTCTCGCGGAAATCCTTATAATACGCATTTCCAGAAGCCGGTGCCAATAGTTTTACCCAGTCATTCTCGCTGATCGGCTGATAGGTAAGATGGCTAGAATGATGCTCAATAACTTTCATACTGTATCTATGACAGGCATCAGTAAATCTTACTATAAAATTCACAATATCATCCCAGTATGCCCAGTAAGAAAATCGGAAATGCGCCCCGAACAGAATAATAGTTGTAATACCCGCATCGCGATACTTTTTTGCAGCTTTGTCAAAATCCTCATCTGTAAATTTGTAAATGCTTTTGGAATCGTAATGATACCAGCCGAATCGTTCTTGCCAAGGATTTTTTGCCTTATTATTGTTCATGATAAATCCTCCTCGTATAATATATTCGTAAACATTTGATATATATTTTGAGAATTCTGTCTATCTAAATAATTAGCCGTATATAACTCTTTATATTCTACAGATGTTATATCCGGCTAACTGTTTTTTAGAATTCTATCTAAATATCAAATCACTTTTATCTTTAATGGCCATCTCTTTAAAATACCGATTTTCTAGGGGGATCCACTCTTCTAAAAATCTCCTTTGCATGACAGCCCCATTTCTCTTCAAAATTCTTTCACTTTGCTCTTTTTCATCAATGGATAAAAATATCTTTAAATCATAATTATCAATTAGAGTAGGATGCATGCTATAAACACCTTCAATTATATTAAGCCTTTTAGGCTGAACCGATACATATCTATCCAGTATCATCTTCTTACAATCGTATACCTGGTACTGAAATTCCATGCCTTTTTTTAATCCTTCAATTATTTCCTGCTGAAATCTTACATAATCGACATTCCCGCCCACTTCGTTTAATCGATCCGCTGTCTTTAACTCAGGTCGTAAGAAAAAATCATCCATATGAAATATATTGCAATCATATATCTCACCTATAATATTAGCCAAAGTGGTCTTCCCCGCACAAGCATTTCCCTCAATAGCCACATTTACAGTAGCATGTGTCTTTAGTAGAGAATCAATCCTACTGAATACTTCGAAATAGTAACAATATTTCGCCTTTACTACTCGATATGCAGGTAAATATGAATTTCGATAAATTTTACTATGACTAACTGGCGGATAACCTTTAGATCTATAATCATCTAGATATATCTCAAGCCTTTTTAATGGATAAGGTAAAAAACCATCCCTGCAACATTCTTTAACTACCTTAAGTTTTTTTTCAAAACTCTTAATGTCTCCATATACTGAGTTTGCAGTATTTATAAAGAATGTATTTACTGTCTTAATATCTATCCCAGAATCTCGTATAGCTGTTAAATAGAACCTACATAGGCCATTACCAATTTCATCGAACATATCATTAGACATACTATCATTAAAATTTAGCTCCAATCCTGAAACTTCTTCTTGTAGACGCTTTAAGCTGCCTTCTTCATCTATAATCATATGCCCGCCTGCAAACTCATTTTGATAGATTAATTTTATTATATCTTGAAGCTCCATCTTAGGGTACTTTGCATAATGCTTAATTAGTAAATTCCTAAGTTCTTGCCTATCTTGCAACCTCAATGGAATCCCACCTTCTCCAATACAATTCATTTATTTCCTTATACATCTACATTCAAGATAATATCTCTTTTCATTAGCCTCACCTATAGAAAATGTTTTTCTAGGCAATACACCTTCTTCAATTATAATCTTAAACAGATCATATTTATCTATTGGCGGGAGAAAAAATCCTATATTGCCCTCCTTTGACCCCAGTGAATCTAGAACATCACCACCATGTATATAATCTATTTTTATATTAGCATTATCTTTAATATATTCATTTAAAAAAGCATCCAATGCAGCTACTTCAAGTGAATACCGAGGATGCTTAATATAAATAACACCATGGGAAATTGGAGTTACAAAAGCAAAGGTCTGAAAACCCTTTTCACTACCGAGTCTCCCATATTCTTCGTTCATTTCCTCTTTTGTATCAAAACACCTAAACTCGGCTTCACAACCTTTAGCATTTAAATAATCCAGTAAATCTTTTAGCATTTTTTTTGAATCGACATTAAAAACAACTCTATGGATGGGCTCCATTTTCAGATCATCATCATGCAAATTAATAACCTCTACTAATGCATACCTTGCAGGATGATCTTCAATTTCTTCCTTAGAAAGTGTCTTTTTTATATTCTCCCAATGCACCTTCGCTGTAGCAAGGGAATGATTGCCATCTCCTACAGCAAACAATAATATCCCTTTGTCAGAGGATATATTATATTTTTTCTTGAATATCTCTGGATTGGCAAGCTCGCTTAAGGCATTAATTATATTATTAAGCATTTCTCTATCATCGATCTTATAACCCTTTATATTGCCTCCACCCATCATTAAATCAAAATCATATATTTTTTTTAATTTATCAACTTCTTGAGATACAGGTTCGATCACTGTTTTATCTGGATCATCAATTAAAGCAATAATATGGGGCAATTCAACATAAGCATTTTCCCTTATTTTTACTCTAGCTGGCAGTCTCTCAATAATTGTGTCTTCAGTTGCTCTAACTAGCGATTGAGAACCTTTAGTATAATCATACTCTTCTAAATCAATCGCCATCACAAGACCTTTGCGCGTCCTATTATCAGATAATTCTCTTTCAGTATATATAAAACCTGGTTCTTGTGGAATAAGGATATTCCCTTCAATATATTCCTTCATGGTGTTATTTATCCTTTTAATCCTATCTTGTGCATCATCATCTTCTAAAAAAGCTTCAGGAAAAATTATATTAAATGTTGAAGGACTCTTACCAATATATTTTTTTACATTCTCCCAATATGCTGGCTGAGACGTATATTGATCACATGCTATAACTGCCCATTTTGAAAGATCTATACCATCGGCTGGCATCAATATTGAAGGTATGTGAACACCTATATTATTCTTCATCTTCAATTCTCCTTTTAAAATCTTGTAAAAGGTTAATTCTCCAACATTATTTTTTCAAGCTCTAATGGTTCAATATATTTACCATCTTTAAAAGCTCTCATATTACCTCCCGATATTTCATCTATTAAAGCAATATGTCTATCTTCACCTATCCTCCCAAATTCAAGCTTAATGTCATATAGTTCCATTCCCTTTGCTTTTAATTCATCTTTTACAACGCCACTGATCTTCTGAGTAAGATCCTTTAATACCTTATACTCCTCTTTTGAGAGGATACCCAGCATATCTAGCGCATCTTCCGTTATAGGAGGATCATTCCTAACATCATCCTTAAGGGTTATCTCCACAAAAGCATCTAAAGGTTGACCTTCTTTTGCATACATTCCATAACGGCGCATAAAACTTCCTGTTGCTCTATACCTGCATATTACCTCTATGCCATTTCCAAACATTGTAGCTTTTTTCACTATCATAGAAGAATTCTCAATATCAGCATCCACATAATGGGTAGGTATACCCATATTGTTTAATTTTTCAAAAAAGAATTTTGTCAATCGCAGCCCAGCTTTACCTGCACCTTCCATAGTAAGCCCCACCGTATTAGCTCCTGGATCGAATCTACCATTTTCTCCTGTTACATCATCCTTGAATTTCAATAGATATTTCTCGCCATCCATCTCATAGACATCTTTTGTCTTACCCTTGTACACTAACTTCATATTGACAGCTCCTTTCACATTTGTTTTTACTTACTTAATCATTTATTGTATTTTTATTAATTAAACATTCTTTATTTAGGTTTTTTGTTATTATACCATATTTTAATGTATAGGAATAATGATAATTTTAATAAGACGTGAAATATAATTCATACTATCCATACTCATTAATTTTAAAATTTAACACAGAAAACTATAACTTTTTAGATCTTAAAACAATCCTGCTAAACACCTAAAGATAGTAACAACTTTCTTCCTTTACTACTCGATATACAGGGACATCTATACCCACGTATATATCCCGACCCAGTTTAATATATACATATTTAATCCCGAAATGATTGACTGATCTTTTCCAAAAAACTGTTAGCTTCCTTACGATTCTTAAATGTTATCACATTTAATCTCTCACATTGTCCTATTCTATCTCTATTCTTTCCAGCAATATTCTTGGGAAATTTCCAAATATATTTTATAAATTCAAGGTCTAGCCGCTCAGGACAACCTTCTCCCATATCTGGTCGACTCTGTCCCACATTGGTAATGAGCCTCTTAAAGTATCCCACAATACAAGTCCACCTTGAAAGTTCAAAGTTTATGACCGTATCTGCCTTCGAAAGGCGTATATCCATTGAACTACCATAATTCCCGTCGATTATCCATGTATCCCCTTGAACTATTTTCCGCTGCCAAGCATAAAATTGTTCCTTCGGTGTCTCTATCCATCCAGCATTCCAATATGTTCTATCAAGATGTATAAGTGGTATAGATGTGATTTCAGCAAGCCTCCGTGAAAATGTACTCTTCCCACTTCCAGGTGATCCTATTATCATTATTCTCTTACCAATTGTCATCTCTTCCCCCCATACCATTGATTTTCAAAGTCATTTTTTCATAAAAATAATTCTCATAAGATTGAATACAACAATTGAAGAAAGCTTAGTGGATAGATACTCAAATCTTGAGATATTCTTGATACTTCTCTAACTTATCTGATAAACTGTCATTATCATCATATTTTATATTGTAGCCATTCAGACATTAAGGGTCCCCTGTTCTAATAGTCTGTACAAATGCTACATAATAATCCTGCATCCTGTGTGCTCAACAGTAGAATACTTTCAGTATGGTAAAATAATTTCGTTATGCTAAGTATATCACATTATGCAAAAAATAAATATGAACCCATAATAACTTTACCATATTTGCATACTTGTCTGCTTTACTTTTTTTATTTGCTCCATCTACTAATGCCAGCTGTCTTTTTGTGTTTTCTCACAAACTGTATAAGTATCTTCATAGAAAGCAAAAACAATGGTACTATATTTTGGGATGAATAGTTAAATGATTTAGTCATTTTTATAAAATCAGCAGCAATAGTATTACTTCAAAATATCTTTTAAAATAGGATAGACAGCTTTTGCCATATATAGCATTCCTATATCTGAAGGATGAATACCATCCACAGTACAGCTATCTGCTATTTCCTTATTAAAAAACTCATAGCCATCTTTAAAGTAAACATTGTTATCCCTTGCCATCTTAGCCTTGTCAAAGGTTTCGTATATAATATCCCTTCTCTCCTCTATCTCACCATAGTCTAGTTTAGCCATTGAATGATGATAGTAGGCCATAGTGGTAAAAACAATAGGCAATAATGGATTCTTTTCCCTTATAATTTTAAAAAAAGCTTCATGAGTAGCTTTAAGATGTTTAGGATTAGGTGCATTATAATCATAGTCAATAACTAAAACACTCATATCCATAGAGGTTATGATTCTAGCTAGCTCCGGCTCCCCTTTCGCATTACCTCCAAACCCATAATTTATAAAATTTGCATCAAGCCATCTACTAACAATATGAGTATATGCGTTACCTGGTCGAGAAGCACAAGCTCCTTGAGTTATGGATGGCCCATAGTATACTATAGGCTTTTCAATGGTCTGTTTTTTCGGCGGGAGTATACTTGCATCCTCCATAATCCCTATTTCTAGTTTCTCTACGCCACAATATAGGGGTAGATATATAGTCCATTCGCGCATTTATCCAGCTAACCCTCCACCTATCTCTCCCTCAACCTTCCAAGTGTTATACTCTGGGTATATATTTGCATAAAACGCCTTATTTCTTCCCTCTCCCATATAAAAATCAAAACCAGCTAAAGCAATCATTGCTATATTAGGATGCATATAGGCTGGCTTTAATTTTGCTTTCAAGCATATGCGCTCTGAATCAGTTTTAAATCTCACCATGCCTCCGCTTGTATGCCAGGCCATGATCTTTAGACCGTCCGAAAACAGATCAAGAAAATCCATAGGAAGACGGCATAGATTGTTATTCCTTTCTATCCATGGAAAACCTGACAGTACAAATGGTTTCTCTAATATGCTAATATACTTCAAATAGAACACCTTCTTTGTATAGATATATTTAAAATATAATTATTTTACTCTAACCAGTTCACATAGTCTAGATAGAGTTTTGTAGAATTTGGATGACCTGCAAAGGCATTAGAACCTGGCTTGTTCATCATTCCTTGATATTGATATATAGTTATCACATCAACATAGGGAGATACTGTCTCTAGTTGCTTCTTCACCCGTGAAAAAGAAGCAGGTAGAAGAGCGCTTTTATAGACTGTACTTTCAAACTGAAAAACTTCTACGTCTGCCCAAATCGCCGCTTTCGATGCTTTATCATGCGCTCTTCTCAAACCTTCATATATTTTAGGTATTTCATGAACTTCTGTCTTTTGAACACCTATTTCATCTTGATAAGCTACAATATCTACATCTAGCTTATCTAGTTGCCCTACAAACTTGTCATCAGGTACTGCCTCTCTGGTACCATATGGTGCAATGAGAATTCTGCTATCTGGGGTAAGCCTTCGTGCTTCTCTACTACAAGTATTTACATATCTAATAAATTCCTCCTGAAAATAGGAGTGAATATACGCCTCCCTAGGCCAATACCAACCATAAAAGCTTGGATGATGCCCATACTGTTCCGCAATTTCGTTTAAAGCCTGTAGACGCATTCTCTCTATATTAAGGTCATTAAAAGCTACCCTATCGGCAGTCCAGTCTCCAAAGAATCCTCCACTCACAAAAAATTTCATACCATATTTATCGGCAGCTACAAATATTGCCTCCATAGGGTCAGCGCAGTTAAGATTTGCTCTCGGATAAAATGAAGAATTATAATACGCCTCTTCATATAGGGCACTTGCCAATAATACGAGATATTCTATTCCTATCTCTGACATCTCTCTTATTTTAGCCTCCCAGTCTTCACAATTGAAGTTTTTACAGCTCTCGTTCCAATATATACCTTCAGCCCTATTATGATGTTGAAATTCAAACCAGCTTCCTCTAATTGGTTTTACCATTATATATCCTCCCTTGTACTATACAAATGCTTTGAAATGCAAAATCCCTATGCATAACAACAAATTTCTTATTTGTATTGCGTGCACAAAGATTATATATTATCAGCAAACTCTGCACCTCTTTTTATCATATGCTTCCTAACTCTACTACCATCCATTTTATGCAGATCGATATTATTGTCTATAGAAATAGCCGCTGCGATTCCACAGGCTTCTCCCATTGCCCTACATGTTGGCATTATACGCAGAGAACTCTGGGCAACAAAATCAGCACCTATACATCTACCAGCTACTAGTAAATTATCGATTCCCTTAACAACTACGCTACGATATGGAATTTCATAAAATGGTCTATTGCCCTCGAAAGATCTATCAACCACATTGGCCTCAAGTCTTAATTTCCTACCATGGATGTCTATAGGATAATTTGATTGGACAATTCCATCTACAAACTTTCTATGTGCCAGTATATCATCTGCCTTTAACATATAATCTGTTACAATTCTACGTGATTCACGAATACCTACCATTGTAGCTATTTGGGATATATATGCGTTCTCAAAACCTGGCAGATACTTCTTATAAAACTTAAGTTGCCGCATTATAGCCATTTTCCCATGGAGTTGAACATGTGTAAGATCTTCAAAGTCTACTCCATCAGTGGCATCGAAAAATTCTGGACAGTTAAATGCCAATGTATCCTTTCTGCCTGGCACCCCAAATATTTGCCAATAGACTGCATCATCTTCCACTAGATCTCCATTTTCAATTGCCTCCATAAATATAGGATATAGAGGCCAATTGCGATTTGGTATTGTCATTGCTGTAGAGATATTGTCCGATATATGTCCATACTTAGCTAAAAACTCCCGAAACTTTTCAATGTTAATACCACCTAGCATGTAGCGAAGGGACACTGGTTGGTTCTTCCCTGTCTCTTCATCTCCCGATTTAAAATCTGCCCCTGACAGATAGGCTACATCACCATCTCCAGTGGCATCGATATATACCTTGCCGCTTATTATGCCTCGACCAGATTTATTCTGTACAAAAATACCTTCTATAGAATCTTCTTTTCTTAGTACATCACAGATAAATGTATAATAAAAGATCTTAATATTGTCTTGAGCTAAAAACTCCTCTAAAACCAAAGATAACATCTGTGGATCAAATGCCGAACCATCCCCACTAGCCCCACCATATTCTATGAGCTTGCCATTGATCTTTTGAGAAATATATGAACACATGGGATTTCCCTCAATTCCTGTATGCATCAAAGGTGTGACAAGACCTAATGTGGCACTTCCTCCTGCGGCACCAAATTGCTCTATTAAAGCCACTTTTTTTCCTTCGTTAGCAGATGCAATAGCCGCAATAGCACCAGCTGTCCCTGCTCCACATACAACTACATCTGCTTCATATGTAAATTGAATTTTCAAATTCATAGCATAGGCCTCCTAGTTTAAAATTAAAAGTCAATCTCTATTAACTTAACTACTTTATAGATAGCATTATTAGTTTATTTTGGGTATTTATCTTGGTTGTATATACATTTTTTAAATAACAGAAATCTGACAAACTATAGTTATGAAAGCTATATAGTTTATCAGATTTCTGCCTACACTAATACATGCTCTCTTCTCAACTTACTATGCAGATATTGTTAATCAAACTTTTCCTTATTTTCTTTATACCAAGTCTTCATAGCTTTTTCATAATCATTGCCTCCGGTTTTTTCCCATTCTGCAATAATGTTATCTATCGCTGTTTTAGGATCTCCGCCATCAACAATAGCTTTGATTAAAAAATCATTTACCATAGTATTTAGTGCCATTTGATTTTTCTGTACAGCTTCAAGAGACGCAGCGTAGTTTTCATAGTAGTTCACAATTTCATACTCTTCTACTCTCGAATTCATCTGATCATACATTTCTGCCATAGCTTCTGTCTTTCTGGCTCTTGCTTGCCACATTTCAAAAGCTTTACCTGATGGTATAATCCCGGTAAATTTATCAGAATTAGTATAATCATTAAAAGCCGGAAATATAGGATAATAACCTCCATCCTTAATTTCATAAGAAATGTCTTTTTCCCCTAGATAAATCTTTTCAAAGTTATCAATATCTGAAATTGTATTAAACCAGATCATAGCATGCTCTGGATTTTTGGATGTCTTAGGAATACATGTTGTATTAAGTATTCCTTGTCTTATATATACAGTAGGACTAGTACTAGAATCTGGAGCTAAGAACGTTGCCACTTCCATTTTTGTATCAATCCCTGCCGACGCAAATGCACTATATATGCCATCTGCATCCCAGAACATAACCGGATATGCAAGCGTAATTCCATTTGTGAATTTTTCCTTTGCACTTGCAACTGTATTTACGGGAAAATCATTATCTAATATACCTTCTTTATATAGTTTCTGCATGAAAGAAAGATAATCTATAATCCTAGGATGTCTAATACGATGCACATATTCTCCATCTATATCATACCATGTTGGATCTCCCATCCCAAAGGCAGCTAAAATAACATTATTCCAAGCATTAGCAGATTGCGTTAATGCAGGCTTTCCTGTCTTATCAGTATATGCCTTCAATACATCGTAGAATTCATCCAAAGTCTTTGGAATATCTTTATTTAGTTCCTCTAAATATGAGGTATTAAATCCTATTCCACCTTTTAAAACACCATATGGCTTACCGCCTGGCTGTGGCCCATCAAAAGCTTCATGAGGTAAAGCATAAATCATACCTTTATCATCTGTAAGAGCATTTAATGATCTCTCAGAAACAGCAGAGTATATGTTTTCACCATATTTATCTAGATACGGTTTTAAATCTAATAATGCATTTTGAACATATAGCTGATTAGTTTGGTTAGGACTCATCCTCATAAGAAGATCGTAGGAACTACCCCCTGCTATTTCAAGCAACAATTTTTCATCTGCATTTTCTTGAGGTAGATTAAACCATTTTACTTTATAACCAGTCATATCTTCAACTACTTTGTAACTAGGTTGTTCTTCCATATTATAGCCTGTATAATATGTGAGAATATTTATTTCAGGCTTTTCACCTGTCAAAAATGGATCCTCTTCCTCCTTTTTTGACTCATCTGATTTTTCAGATTGATTTTTAGAATTATCCTGATTTTCTGTATTATTATCTACATCTAGTTTATCATTTTTGCCACAACCAACTATACTGATAATCATTAGAATAACCAGTAAAATACTTACAAACTTTTTCATAGTAATCCTCCCCACTATTATCTTTTAATAATCTACGAAAGCAAATTTAAGTGTTTGATCTTGCTAGCACTACATTGGTCTTTTAGTCTTCCGCTTCACCACCTTCCAATATAACATAAAAGTACTATAAATTTCATTTTATAGTTCTGCTAACTATATATAATAGTCATCCCTTTACTGACCCTATAGTTATGCCTTTTACAAAATATTTTTGTAAATATGGATAGACAATCAAAATAGGTACTGTTGATACAACAATAGTTGCAGCACGTACACTTTCCCCTGTAAGATTCATTGCTGAATCTATGTCTGCAACATTTCCTGTTGCATCTAGAGTATTAAGAGCCTCATTTATCAAATCATAGAGATACTGCTGTAGAGGTTTCAAAAATGGATCTGTAATATATAAAACGCCTGCCATATAATTATTCCAGAAAGCCACTGCATAAAACAATGTAACTGTTGCCAATACTGGCAATGACATTGGAAGTACCACTTTGAATAACGTTTGCATATTGGACGCACCATCAATCTTAGCTGCCTCTTCTATAGTAGCTGGTAGCGATTCAAAATAATTTTTGACTATTAACATATTAAATACAGAAAAGGCACCTGGAAAAATTAAAGCCCAAATCGTATTAGTCAAATTTAATGAACGGTATAATAGATAGTTAGGAACCATACCTGCATTAAATAACATAATGAATACAAATATATACAGGAAAAATTTTCTTCCCTTTAATTCCGGTTTGGATAAGGGATATGCGGCTGTAACAGTCAAAAACATGGCAATAAATGTCCCAAGCAATGTAATAAAAACAGATATCCCAAAAGAGTTTGAAAATTCTGGTTTTTTTAATACATATAAAATTGTATCAGTTTGAAATTGTTTGGGCCAAAATGAAATTAAACCCGCTATAACCGGACCTTCTCCGCTAAAGGCTTTAGCAACAACATGTAATACAGGTAATAATGTAATTACCCCAAACAAAGACAGTATTAATATATCTATTATCATAAAAGCAGAAACTTTATGCTTACGTCTAGTTGCCATATGCTTATCGTCCTCCATTCATAAAAATTACTACCAAATACTCTTCCCTGTAAGTTTTTTTGCTAACTTATTAGTGCTTAAAACTAACATCAATCCAATTAATGAATTGAAGAGACCTACCGCTGTTCCCATACTAAAGTCCATTTTGCCAAGGCCCATTCTATATACATAAGTACCTATAATATCTGCAGATTCATATACAGTTGGATTATACATAGCAAAAATTTGAGCAAATCCAGCATCCATGATGCTTCCAACACGAAGAATAAGCATCAATATAATGGTAGGCAATAGACCTGGCAAAGTTATATACCACATCTGTTGAAATCGATTCGCGCCATCGATATATGCAGCCTCATAACATTCCTGATCAAGGCCTGCAATTGCAGCAAAATATATTATAGAACTCCATCCAATTTCTTTCCAACCTTCAGAAAATACCAATACCTTCCTAAATATAGAATTATCCATCATGAATTTAACTTTTTCATGTCCAAGATTAGAAAGGGCCGTATTAACGACTCCTGTAGAACTAAGCAACGTAACAAAAATACCAGAAACAACAGCCCATGATAAAAAATGTGGAAGATATACCACTAGCTGTAATCCCTTTTGATATTTAATACTCTTAACCTCATTAAGAAATATTGCAAATATAATAGGTAGTGGAAAAAGAAATAATATCTTATAAGTGCTAATAATCAATGTATTAGCAAGGGCATTTTTAAAGTCACTTCGTCCAAAAACATTGGCAAAATGCTTAAAACCAACCCATTCACTGGCCCCAATAGATTTCCAAGGTGTTTCGCCTGCAAACATGTTGTAATCCTTAAAGGCGAGTGTTATACCATACAATGGGACGATATTGAAAATAGTTATAAAGATTAGAGTAGGTATCAATAATAAATACATGTCATAGTTTTGCTTGAAGTATCGCTTAAACGAATTCTCCTTCCTGTAAATAGTTTTTTGAGATGTTTGTATGTTTTTTGAGTCATAAATGCCATTTTTCATATATGCTATATCCCCCATTTCCCATTTGATATTAATATTGCTTACCCATATCATATATGGAATATAGTAAGCCAGCAATGAATTATATAGATGAAAATTAGTGGTATATTGAGAATTTATATAATGTTTTCTTATTGATTAGTAAAATATTACGATATTTGATACATTCTTGCTATACTGCTTTTTATCATGCGAGTATATAGTACCAGAAAATATATACTTTAGTACTCAATTGACACCAATTTCGTATTTTGCTATTATAGTCTAAGATATTATAATTATCCTTTTGTTACTTTTAATTTGACACAAATATAAACTTTCCTATATATAGCATAGATATGATACTAGTATGCTTTAAAGGAGGCAAATGCCAATGTTTAAAATGCTGCTCGTAGAAGATGAACCAGTAACTTTAGAAGGGATAAAATCTTCAATAAATTGGTCTATGATGGATATTTATATCTGTGGCGAAGCAACTAATGGGCTAGAGGCCATTGAATTAATTGAGGATTTAAAACCTGATATTATCCTTTGTGACATTAGGATGCCAAAAATGGATGGCATTTCATTCGTTAACTATATACAACCACACTATCCTTATATAAAAGTAATTTTTTTAAGTGCTTATTCAGATAAGGAATTTCTAAAAAGTGCAATCCATCTAAATGCCATAGATTATATCTATAAACCTTTTGAATTATCAGAATTGATACAGGCTATTGAAAAAGCCAAGGCCGCTTGCATCCAACATTATACGATTAAAAATACTGCCTATGATAATGATATTGCTTTAAATCTTATTCAAAAAAGCTGGATCAATCCTGGATCTTTAGAAAATATTCCTATTGAATTGGATAATCCTTTGATTACAGTTATTATATGTTCCAACGTCAACAATGAAATTAAATCAGGAGGGGAATTGATCACAGTCAACCATTATCTGCCTTATTTTCAACAAGCTTTATCTCATATTTTTAACGGTAATTATGTAATTTCACCTATAAGTATTGGATATATTATACATGCAAATGTAAATAATGAATATAAACTAGATAAAGAAATATTAAAACAACTTGATGGACTTTTTGACATAATAAAAGACTCTTCTAGATTTTTAACTATTGGCGTAAGTAATCCAGTATCATCCTATGAACATTTAAAAATCTCATACATGCAAGCTAATGAGGCAATTAAATCTGCTTTTTTGATTGGATATGGTAAACTAATATCATATAATAGTTTAAATACAACACAGTTTGTACCCTCTAGAGATTTAGAGACTATGTTTTTTATGCAAATTGAAAATAATAATATAGCAACTGCCATCGATTTCTTAGAAGAATACATAAGTTATATGTGCAACTGTCGTTCAGAAGATATCCCGGCTATTAAAGATGAATTAACCAAAATAGCTTTTAAGTTGAACCAAAAAATTCAAACATGTGACCATATACAACAACAGTATATTACGGAAACAATCATATATGCTTCCGATATAATAGATATCAAAGGGTATTTGCTACAGTTATTGGATCAAATTCAAAATAATATTAATAATCTAGATGATAAGGGCCGCATTATTTTTGATGTTGAAAGATTTATTTTAGAAAACTACGATGAAAATCTTTCCATTGATGAAATAGCAAAACATGTATATCTTACACCAACATACCTATGTCATTTATATAAGAAAAATACTGGTAGAACATTAAATCAGTTTATAAGAGAAGTAAAGATGAATAAGTCGAGGTATCTACTCACAAATACAAATCTTACTATAGGTGAAATTTCAGAAAAAATAGGATATAATAACCAAAATTATTTTACTAAGACCTTCACTAAATATTTTGGTATTACTCCAACTGCTTTTCGAAATAAACATTTATGGTAATTTATATAATTATAGCCGCAAGGAGGAGAATAAATAAATGTTTTTTGATTCTATTAAAAGTGCTTATATAAATAGTTCATATCAAAACAAACTAATAATATCATTCTGTATTACTATACTAGTTCCTGTTATTTTATTGTCTTACTTCTCCTATTATCAAAACCTGCAGGTAATAAAAACCCAATCTATCGCAATATCAGAATTATACTTGCATCAAGTTGAAAGCTCTATAAATACCAAACTAACTGATCTAGCAAATACAGCTAAAGTTCTTTCTAGACAGACTGCTGTTACTACAATTCTTGAAAAAGACCCTACATCTGTCTCTTTTAGTGAGCAATTAGATGATTTAAAAGATCTCGATAATATTGTATCCACGTTTTTATCATCTTCCCCTGAAATGTATAAAATACGCCTATATGTAGATAGTAAGTTCATTTATAGCAATCGTAATGATACTACTTATAATCTGGATAGCTTTGCCAGCACAAAATGGGCCAAAATGGTTAACAGTTTTTATACAGATTTATATTTTACAGAACCCTATGAATATAGGTATATTTTAAATAATATCCAGCGAATTATATCAGTTATCGTTCCTATACGAAGCTCTAAAGACTTCGAAAAAATTATTGGTGTAATATGTATAGATATGCTAGAAAAAGACATATTAGATTCAATGAAGGTTGCAGATTATACCTCAAGAGGACAAATCATAATCACTGACAAAAACTACAACCCATTACTTATATATACAACAAATGATAAATTTAATTTAGACTCTATTAATAATATTATTCAAAAAAATGTAGGGGCAAATAAATCTGAAAATATATCAGTAATTAACAATAATGTTATTGGAATGGTATCATTATGGAATACTTGGAAATTGATTTCCATAAACTCTATGGAGGATCTATTAGCAGCCCAATCCAATTTAAAATTCCGATTTGTGTTATCGATTATTTTAACAAGCATTTGCGTCTATTTACTCGCATATTTTTGTGGAAAGTATAATGCTAAAAGAATAGGCAATCTAGCAAAACAGATTAGAATTGTCGAAAGTGGTAATTTTAATGTTAAATGCATTGTCGATAGCGCTGATGAAATTGGAGACCTCCAAACTAGTTTTAATCGTATGATCGAAGAGATTGATACTTTAATGAAAAATCAATATCAATTAGGAAAAAATCTTAACGCCATGGAAATGCAAGTGCTACAAGCACAGATTAATCCGCATTTTTTATATAATACCCTAGATCTTATACTATGGACCGCTAAACGGAATGATATGGAATTAGTTTGTGATATAGTTTTAAAACTATCCAAATTTTATAGAATAAGTCTAAGCAATGGTAGCAACTTCATTACTCTATCAGATGAAATAGAACATGTACGTTTGTATGTAGAGTTACAAAAGCTCCGATTTTCAAAGAACATATATCTATATACTGATATATGTAATTCTCTTAAAAATTATAGGATTATGAAACTACTATTACAACCTATTGTAGAAAATAGCATTATTCATGGAATTACCAATTCTGATGCAGAACATGGAGAAATCTATATCTCTGCAACACTACAAGGAGAAATTATACAAATTGTTATTGAAGATAATGGTATAGGTATGGATCATAGTACAGTAGCTAAATTGATGAGTTATAGCGAATTTCATACTAATAAAGAGCATATAAGTGGTTATGGACTTAAGAATGTCATAGACCGACTAAAATTATATTATGACAATCAATCACGAATTATTTTTGAATCAACACCAAATATAGGGACTAAAGTTACAATCATAATACCGTACAATTATAAAAATGAAAATTTACATTAAAAAACATAGCGTGACATTTTTAAAGCTATTAAAACTCAATAATTTATAAATACAATATCAAAAACTAAAAGAGCTCTCATACTGAAAGTATGGTAGCTCTTTTAGTTGTCTAAGTTCTATAGTAAAGCAAATTTTTCAATATAACCAAATATAAAAACAATCAAAACTATAACTGACAAAATAAAGGTAAGATAAAATCTTAATTTTTCGGGAAACTTTATTCCCTTACCTGCATTAGCTTCATTAATAAAATTCTTCCATCCCCATCCATAGCGACTAACGCAAAAAAATACATAAACCAATGAACCTAGAGGCAGTATATTATTGCTAACAATAAAATCTTCCAAATCTAGAATAGAAGAACCTTGTCCCAATGGTGTAAAACCACTCCAAATATTAAATCCAAAGGCACATGGTAAAGACAAAAGAATAACGGCAAAAAAATTAATAAACACCGATCGTTTTCTTGTCCAACCAAAAAGATCAATACCAAAGGAAATAATATTTTCAAACACAGCAATTACAGTAGATAGGGCAGCAAAAACCATAAATATATAAAATGCAATTCCCCATAATTGCCCTGCCGGCATAGCATTAAAAATATTTGGTAAAGTAATAAAAACAAGCCCAGGTCCACTATCAGGATTAACTCCAAAGGAAAAACATGCCGGGAAAATAATAAGTCCGGACATAACTGCTACTAAGGTATCAAGGATTATAATGTTTAAACTCTCTCCAAGCAAACTATGCTCTTTAGAAATATAGCTCCCAAATATAGCCATGCATCCCATCCCGATACTCAGCGTAAAGAAGGCCTGCCCCATTGCCGCATAGATAGTTGACCAAAGCCCATTCTCAGCTATTTTATCAACCTTAGGCAATAAATAAAAAGAAAGACCCTCCATTGCATTAGGCAGTGTAACTGATCGCACAACTAAAGCAATCATTATAAATAGAAGGCAGGACATCATGACTTTAGTTATCCTTTCAACACCATTCTGAAGTCCTAAAGAACAAACGCCAAAACCCAAAGTACAGGAAATAATCATCCAAAATACGCTTGCCCCTGTATTAGAAGTAAGTCCTTCAAAAATTGCTCCTACTTCTGCTGGTGTAACACCCACAAAATCTCCCCTTATCATAAAGAAAAGATAAGCTATCATCCAGCCTGAAATAGTAGTATAGAACATCATAAGCAAATAGCTTCCTGCCATTGCAAACCATTTAAAATTATGCCACTTACTGCCTTCAGGTTCTAGAACATCAAAAGACACAGCAACACTTTTTTGACTGGCACGCCCCACAGAAAACTCCATAACCATAATTGGCAATCCAATGATTAAAAGAAATAAAAAATATATAAGTACAAAGAATCCGCCCCCATAGAGCCCTGTAATATACGGAAACCGCCAGACATTACCCAAACCTATTGCACAACCGGCAGAGATTAGAATAAAGCCTAGCCGCGATGAAAAAGTTTCCCTCTCTTGTTGCATAAAATCTCCTCCAATGATAGATATAATATACATATTATACGGTATATTCTGAAATAGTGAAAGGAAAACTTTAATACTGTACTATAATATACTATATTCCAATCCATTTTAGATATCTTTTAGTAAATTGACTATATTATTACTACTTTTTGTCTGTATTCTTTGAAATTTTTTATAGTTTACTCCTATCCCGTCATCTAAATCAATCTTCACACCTTGATCTTCTACATATTTCGCCACTTGATCATACTCTATGCATTCCTCTAACTGTTTTTTAATCTTTTCCTTTTTCTTTACAGCATTCATTTTTTTCTCCTGAGAGATGCCTGAATTCAACATAACATCAAGCTTTTTTATTTCCGCTTCATATATTTTCTGCAGCACATGAAGATAATTAGTTCTAATCTTTTTAATAATATCTCCATCATATTTATGTATATATATAAGCACATTAAGACCGTTCTGTTTACCTGAATGAAACATCCAATACACAGGGCGCTTCCTATATAGTTTTACATGATCTTTATAAAACTCCTTTATAAAATACCTCCTTATAGTCTGTCTTGAAGCTTCACATGCCTTTCTTCCTATACTGTTTGCTATATAATCGAGATTCTCTTCTAAATTAGCTTTACCAAAGACAATCTCTATGAACTCTATAAATCTATCTACTATGTCACCTTTAAAATATTCATCATCTAAAACAGGTATTATATTATCTATTGACGGTGTAAAACTCCTATTCATTGAATATCGGCCGAACATGCATCCTACCGCATATGATATTAATAATTTTATGTCCCGTTTCCTATCTGCCCGTCTTATAGTTATATCCCTTTCATCAATATCTTTGAAAACTTCACTATGCAAACCATATATACTGATAAATAGCCTGTTCAATTCTTCTTCATTGGATCTTAACTCATTAAAACGCTTCTCCGACACTTCTGCCCATCTATTAAATGCATCTTCTAAAGTCCCGTTATCATCCTTATATATTAATATGGGATGCATCTTAAAATCCATTGATATTTCGAAAGAATCCCAATCTTCCTTAGCAATCTCTACATTCCTTTTTTCTATATACTCCACTCTCTTTAGAACGTCCTCCCGCCTTATTATAGGAAAATTTCTTATATCTTTTACCTGAACATTCATAGTAGGATTCACTATCGACAAATAGAAATCAAATACCTTGCTATTAAAAAGCGCCAGGCAGTAATACATATTCTCAGGCTCTATAATAGCAGGCCCTCCTTTGTCAAACACACATCCTGGCGGGAGATATCTAAAACTTGGATGATTGGTAATAGCAGTGTAGCTAATACCCTCCCTATACCAATATGCCTCAGGTAATAGATTTGAAGTACTGTTATTTTTATAGAAATTACGAGCCTTGCTACGCCAATCCACTACAAACAATAAATTTCCATAATGCCTTCTAAAGTCTCCGCCTTTTGAATAAGGCACCCAGTCCTTGTTCTTGCCTATTTTCTGTCTGTCCACCTCCCACCATAGCCTTAGATATCTATCATTATTCGCCGTAATATTCTGTGAACCTGTAAAACTACTTATTAAATCTATACTAAATCCATTTTCAAAACATTGAATAAACTTTTTGCCTATCCAATAGGCTATAGGAGAACCTGGAATTTTAATGAAATCATATATCTTCGATACATATCTATTCTTAGCATTAAAATATTCTTTCATCTTTTTACCTGCACTATTATAATCAACGAGTCTTATATACCTCCCCCTATAATGCTTGTTTTTATACTTTTTTATTACAAATGCAGTGGTTTGTACCACCTCGCCACCTATATCATCAAATGCCCTGGAACCTAGATGAACCATTGAGCATATGGTATAGTCATCTATGATTTTTTTTCTTATTTTTGTAAATCTAGATAGGAACATCCATGAATGCTGTGTAATCATACTTATAAAGCCCCCGGGTTTTGCATACTCAATACATTTCTCTATAAACACCGTGAATAAATCATTTTTTGACATGGGAAAACAATGATCAATATATCTTTTAAGTTTATCTCCCATGCTTCTCCTTCCCAAATACGGTGGATTGGTACATACAACATGATATTTATAACTCATAATTCGCGCCTGTCTTATAAGGCATGGAAATCTATTAAGCACTATAGTTTTATATTCATTTTCAGATATATTCTGTGTATCATCTAGTTTTATTTCATCTAATCTCTTTTCCAATGGAGCAAAATCTATATATTGCAGTCTAAGTATTGAACCGTACTCTTTAGCATCCTCAAATACATCTATAATATATAAAATAGATCTTTTTAACGATTCATCTCCCGCCGAAAAATAATCTATCACCCCTTCTGATATGCCATTACTCTCCTGTATTGAACATATATTAAAACGTATATCCTCGTTAAATATATCCCTGTTTTTACTCGCTGCCTTCATCATCAATGCAAAATAAGTAAGCTGAAAAGCTCTATCATCTATGTCCAGGCCATATAAGTTGTTCTCCAATATAAGCTTTGGTATATCTGTTTCAGGGTAACCCATACTCTTATATATATCAAATAACACATCAAATGCATATACAAGTATATTGCCACTGCCCATAGCAGGATCAATGATTTTAATATCTTTCACATTGAAATTTTTATATAATTTAGCGTTTATATTATGTAACTGATTTTTAGCCTCGTCTATTTGGCTTGCTTCATCCAGATAATATTCCCATCTATCCCTAAATACCCCAGCATCATCCAATTGCTCGAGCCACAGCCTACCCAAAGAATTTTCTACCAGATATTTAACTATCCATTCTGGAGTAAAAAATTGTGTTGCCGGGGGAATTTTTTCACCTATAATCTTTATATTATTCTGAAGCCCGGAAAATACTTCATCCTTTTTATCTGAAATATAGTATTGATATAACCAACCAACGACCTCTACATGGTCCTTGAAATCATCCTCAGGAATATCTATAGCCAGCTTTCTTATGACTGAACCTTCCTCCAACAAATTATTAGGCAAAAACAATGTAGTATAGTTATCTAGCCTTTTGAAAATATAAGGAAGCATTTCATTCAGTTTATTACACTGTCTTATAAACAAATACTCTGCCTGATCTATTGTATCTGAATACGCCGTACCATCATCAACCGATGATAAGCCCCTTACATCTGAATAGAGATACCCGTTTACCTCCATAAACCTTATGGCTATGATCCTTTTAAACCAGGCATATGCTATCTCTTCTATCTCTGAAGCAGAAATATTTTTCTGTCCTATTTCAAACGCTCTTTTTTTTACATCATCTGTTAATTTTCTCCTCGCCCATATGGCGAAATTCCTTAAAACTATCTTATCCATGCTATTTCCCCGCCTTTTCCATCCTAAACACGAATAATTATAACATGACAATTTTTCTAAGTCTATATCCCCATATTTTCCAAAAGCCATACATTTCCTAGGTATAAGTTATGGTTTGAATTAACATAATAGATAGTGAAATAGATATTTTTTAGGAGGTACATGATTACAATGTTTGGTACAGTAAAGTGGTTTAATCCCCAAAAGGGATTTGGCTTTATCGAAAGCGATGAAGGTGGAGATGTGTTTGTACACTTTTCCGCCATAAATGCTGAGGGGTACAAATCTCTTGAAGAAGGACAAAGGGTTCAGTTTGATATAGAAGATGGTCCAAAGGGGCCTCAGGCTACAAACGTTATCCCGTCATAAACTAAAATATTTACCAAAGGGCATTGGCAGTTGAGTGCCAATGCCCTTCTATTTGTATTATTCCATAACCTTTGCCCAACCTTTAGAACGTTCAACCGCTTCCTTCCATCCTGAGTATAGCCTTTCCCGTCTTTCTTCAGAAATATGAGGTTCAAACACCCTGTCTATCGTCCAATTATCCCTTATACTATTTATATCATCCCAAAATCCTACTGCCAACCCTGCAAGATATGCCGCACCTAGAGCTGTAGTTTCTGTTATTTGGGGTCTCTCTACAGGGACACCTAATATCTCCGACTGAAACTGCATCAAAAAATTATTTGCAGATGCCCCTCCATCTACCCTAAGTCTTTTAAGCTCTATATGTGAATCCTGATACATTGCTTCAAGTACATCCCTTACCTGATATGATATAGCCTCTAAAGTAGCCCTTATAATATGATTTGTATTTGTTCCCCTAGTCAAGCCAACTAATATACCCCTGGCATACATATCCCAATAAGGTGCACCCAAGCCTACAAAAGCAGGCACTAGATATACACCATTTGAATCCCTTACCTTAGTAGCAAAATATTCCGTATCAGCAGCATCCCTTACCAAGCCTAGTTCATCCCTTAGCCATTGAACAGCTGCACCGCCTATAAAAATACTACCTTCTAGAGCATATTCAACCTTGTTATCAACTCCCCATGCTATTGTTGTTAATAATCCGTTTTTAGAAGAGATCATCTCATCTCCAGTATTCATCAGCATAAAACAGCCCGTACCATAGGTGTTCTTTGCCATCCCTGGCTGGTAGCATATCTGACCAAACAATGCCGCCTGCTGATCGCCTGCCATCCCAGCAATTGGTATCTTAGCACCACCAAATGTTCTTGGATCAGTAACTCCATATACTTCACTTGATGGCCTCACCTCTGGCAACATAGATATGGGGATATCTAGCATATCCAATATCTTTTTATCCCATTTAAGCTCTTTTATATTGTAAAGCATAGTTCTAGATGCATTTGAATAGTCTGTGGCATGTACCTTACCCCTTGTAAGATTCCATAAAAGCCATGTGTCCACCGTTCCAAAGAGTAGTTCTCCCTTTTCTGCCTTTTCTCTGGCTCCTTCTACATTATCCAATATCCATTTAATTTTTGTGCCTGAAAAATAAGCGTCTACAATAAGTCCCGTACTTTCCCTAATATAATCCTCATAGCCTTCTTCCTTAAGTTTATCGCAAATATCCGCTGTCCTTCTGCACTGCCATACTATTGCATTATATATAGGCCTACCTGTGTTTTTATCCCATACAATGGCTGTTTCGCGCTGATTAGTTATACCTATGGCAGCTATCTCATCAGGTCGTATTCCTTTTGTCTCTAGCACTTCTCTGGCCACTCCACTTTGAGTACCCCATATTTCCATAGGATCGTGCTCTATCCAACCGGGCTTGGGATATATCTGCCTAAACTCCTTTTGTGCAACTCCCGTTATTTTACCCGTATGATCAAAGACTATAGCTCTAGAACTTGTGGTTCCTTGATCAAAGGCAAGTATATATTTTTTTCTCATAAAAACTCCCCCTAGTTTTAATAAAAAATATATTTATCTCTATTATATCCCTAAAACACGGTAAATTTTAAAATTTTATCGTTTTTTTTAATAAAACTTTCAAATATACCTTACATTTTTCTCGAATATGGTATATAATTAAATATAAATTTAATATAAAGTATTTCAGGAGGTACATAGTTAATGTTTGGTACAGTAAAATGGTTTAATGCTCAAAAAGGATTTGGATTTATAGAAAGCGATGAAGGTGGAGATGTTTTCGTACATTTTTCCGCCATACAAATGGATGGATATAAATCCCTTGAAGAAGGTCAAAGGGTTCAATTTGATATTGAACAAGGTGCTAAAGGACCTCAAGCTGTTAATGTAGTTACTGCTTAATTTAGTACCGGAATCAAGGCACTGATATATTATCAGTGCCTTTTCTATATTTTATGTTACTTTTAAAACGCTATAATGAGTCCTCCATCATTTGCATATACTGTGCTGATTCCAGCTGTCTCCACAATTATTATATCTTTAAATTTATATTTTTTACGTACTTCTTCCCTAAATTGCAGCGCTTTTTCCAGACAATTACAATGTGCTATCCCAAGTATCTTTTCTTCAAAACGCTCTCCATGCTCGCCTATTAGATCAACTAATCGACGTAATGCCTTTTTGGATCCCCTGACCTTCTCAAGAACGCTTATTTCTCCCTCACCATTATCAGACATTATGGGCTTTATGGAAAACATAGATGCAATCTTCCCTTTAAGGGCATTCAATCTTCCGGCTTTAACTAGATTATCAAGGGAATCTAAAACAAATAACGTCTTCATTTCTTTTATATATGCATTAGTCTTATCAATAATAGATAAATTATCGCATCCCTTGTTTATTAATTCTGAGATCTTCATACCAACAAGCGTTTCACCTATAGAAGCACTTAATGAGTCAAAAACATGGATAAACTTATTTCCTATTTCCTCCTTGAGCATTTCCTTTGCCATCATAGCAGAATTATAGGTGCCACTTAGTTTGGATGATAGGGTAACAACAAAAATATTATCACTATTTTTATATGCCTCCATAAAATTGTTTGGAGAAGGACTCGCTGTTTTAGGAGATTCAGTGCTATTTCCCATATGGTGTAAAAGCATTTTTGTATCGAGTTTCTCATCATCCTTATAGCTTTTTGAGCCTATATGAATATTTAAAGGAACAAGACCTATGTTTAATCTCTTTTTTAGTTTTTCATTTAGATCACAACAACTATCTGCAATAATTTTATATTTCATAAATTCACTCCTTCCCATTTAGTTCTCTTTTATATTATACAGCATTATTTTTTGGTAAATCAAGGATCTTACTGAAAAATAAATATTTATATGTTATAATAATTATTGTATATAAATATTATAACATATAAAGGTGGTAGATTGCATGGAAGATATAAGTTTGGAATGCTACAACAAACTTATGCACCTAAGCTGGAGAATAATAAAACAATCTCGAAAGAACCTTGCCAATCTAGGTTTTGCATGGAATCAATACACCGTATTAAAAAATATCAATCCTGAAGAATCCATTACATTATCGGAGCTAAGTATTCGTACATCTAAGGACTGTAGCAATTTAACTGCCATTGTAGACTTTTTAGAAAAAAAAGAGCTAGTAAAACGCAATGTAGATACTCGAGATAGGCGAGCTATAAGAATACAACTGACGCACAAGGGAAAAAAAGTAAGAAAAGATACCATATCACAACATGAAATCTTTATACATTCATTATTTGATAATATTGAAGATATGGAGATTCAGGATTTTATGGGATCTATAGATATTGTAAATGATAAGATAAATCTGTAGGAGGCGCTTACATTGCACAGCTTCAAAGATTCTACATTTTTTTCATTTATAAAGGAACGTAAATGGCACTACATAATAGGTATACTACTTTTATTTTTAATAAACATACTACAACTTATCGTCCCCAAGATAACAGGAAAGGCAATAGATGGGCTACAACAAAGGGCTATAACTGAACATCAACTCCTTATTTATGCTGGTCTAACCCTCTTAATAGCCATACTAGTCTTTATTTTAAACTATTTAAGTAGAATACAGATAATAGGCTCTGCAAATCTATATGAATTTGCTTTGAGAAATAAAATGTTTCGACATCTCCTTGACCTTTCAATGAACTTTTATAATAAAAAGGCGGTTGGAGATATAATTGCCCTGTCCATAAACGATGTGAATGCCATAAGAATGGCCATGGGTCGAGGTATAATGATCATATCCGATACGGTATTTATGCTTATAGCCAGCATATATATAATGAGCAAGGGTATAAACCCTAAGCTTACCATTATAGCCTTCATACCTTTGCCATTTATGGTATATGTTATGCTAAGGTTCGGCAAAATAATAAATATAAGATTTAAAGCAGTGCAGGAATCCTTTGCAGATCTTACCCGAAAGGTACAGGAAAATGTTTCAGGCATGCGCATAATAAAATCATTTGTACAAGAAGAAAATGAAATAGATAATTTCAATACCATAAACGAAGATAATTATAATAAAAACATGGGTCTGGTAAGAATACAAGGACTATTTGGTCCATTAATCTCATTCATTTCTTCAATATCATACATGGTAGTATTGGTATGTGGAGGAAATCTAGTTGTAGATAATGTAATAACCCTCGGAGATTTTATAGCCTTCAATAGCTATCTTGGAATGATAATACGCCCTATAGGCTTTATAGGTATGATAATTAACTTTATCCAAAGGGGTGAAGCTTCAGCCAGCAGAATAAATGAATTATTCAGTGAAAAACCTTATATACATGACACGCATTCCATCCCTGCCGGTGCATACCATAATAAAAGACTTAAGGGTAAAATAGCATTTAGAAATTTAACCTTTAAATATCAAGGTCAAGAAAAATCTGCATTAAAGAATATAAACCTCACCATACAACCAGGGAAGACTCTGGCTATTGTAGGTAAAGTAGGCAGTGGTAAATCCACACTTATACACCTTATACTGAGACTTTATAATCCTGAAAAGCAAGGCCAACTTTTTATAGATGATGTAGATATAATGGATATACCTTTAAAGACGCTTAGGGATAATATAGGCTATGTTCCCCAGGATAACTTTCTCTTTTCTACTACTATAAAAAATAATATTGCTTTTTCTCCTAGAAATATAAATTATGAGACAGTAGAAAAAACTGCAAAGATTAGTCAAGTATATGATAACATAATAGAATTTCCAAATGGATTTGATACCATGTTGGGAGAGAGGGGAGTAAACCTGTCCGGTGGTCAAAAGCAACGTATATCCATAGCCAGAGCATTGGCAAAAAATCCATCTATAATTATATTAGATGACGCCCTATCAGCAGTAGACACAAATACAGAAGAAAGAATATTAGAAGGCCTCAAAACCTTTATGAAAGGCCGTACCGCTATCATAATAGCACATAGGATATCTACCATAAAGGATGCCGATGAGATAGTAGTACTGGACGATGGCAGAATAATAGAACAAGGAACCCATGAAGAACTTCTTAAAAAAAGTGGAGCATATTATGAGATGTATCAAAAGCAGCTCCTCGAAGAAGAGATAACTACTGCATAATAATTGTATAAATTCGTTATATAGATAGAAAGGGATAATATATATGGGTAATCATACAGAAGCAAAGAAAGAGTCTAAAAAAGCAAGAAAAAAAAAGGATAAAAACCTTATAAAGCGATTGATGATATATGCAAAACCTTATTGGTATTATTTCTTAATAGCAATTATACTGATACTCGCAATATCAGCCTCTGGACTTGCAAGACCCTATATCATAAAAAAGGCTATCGACGACAACATCACAAAGGCATATAATAACACTATCTCTCCCGCCCAGGCCAAGGATGGCATAAAAAATCTAGGTATTTTATTCTTTGTACTCATATCTAGCGAATTTATATTTGGCTATATACAAACATACACTCTACAGTCCACCGGCAAGAAGATCATAATGAATCTTCGAAATGATGTCTTTAGCCATCTACAGCATCTGCCCGTATCCTACTTTGACAAAAATCCCGTTGGACGTATAGTAACTACTGTAATGAATGACACAGAGGCTTTAAATGAAATGTATACCGAAATATTGGTGGGGTTCTTCCAAAATATATTTTTGATGATAGGCATAATAATAATCATGTTTAAATTAAACAGCAATATGACCATCTTAAGCCTATCCCTTTTACCCATCATCGCCTTTGTCACAGTCCTTTTTAGAAAAAAAGCCAGACAGATTTTTACAGATATACGTTCGAAATTGGGCAGATTAAACGCATTTATGTCTGAACATATATCCGGTATGAAGATCATACAGACATTTAATATGCAGGATAAAAAATACAAAGAATTTGAAGCTATAAATAAAGAATATTATAATGGCCGATTCAGACAGATAAAATTATTTGGTATATTAAGACCACTTATGGACATAGTACGTTCACTGTCACTTGCCATATTAATATGGTACGGTGGGAAAAATATAATTCAAAATAGTCTTGAATTCGGTACCTTATATGCGTTTACCAATTATATAAATCTGTTTTTCCATCCCATAATGTACTTTGCGGAAGGATATAATACTATCCAGTCAGCCATAGTATCAGGAAATAGAATATTCAATCTGCTAGATGAAGAACCCGAGCCTCAACCAGAAGTGAATGATAAAATATCCGTATCAAAACTAAGGGGAGAAATAGAATTTAAGAATGTATGGTTTGCCTATGAAGATCAAGAGTGGGTTTTAAAAGATGTATCATTTAAAATAGAACCAGGCGAATCTGTAGCATTTGTAGGTGCCACAGGCGCCGGAAAAACCAGCATCATAAACCTGATATGCGGTTTTTACGAAAATCAAAGGGGCAATATATTAATCGATGGCGTAAATATTAAAAATATGGATAAAAAACAGCTTCGTAAAAATATCGGCATAGTCCTGCAGGATGTATTCCTATTCTCAGGAGACATTGAAACTAATATCAGGTTGTTCAACAAGGATATAACGACTCAGGAAGTAATAGAGGCTGCAAGATATGCAAATGCAGATCATTTTATAAATACCCTGTCCCAAAAATATAAACACCCTGTCCATGAAAAAGGCTCCACCCTATCCATGGGTCAGAGACAATTGCTATCATTTGCCAGGGCATTGGTGATAGATCCCAAGATATTGGTAATGGATGAAGCCACCTCCAATATAGATACTGAAACTGAGATACTTATACAACAGGCCTTGGCAAATCTCATGAAAGGCCGAACCACAATAGCAATTGCCCATCGCCTGTCTACCATACAAAATGCTGATAAGATAATAGTCATACACAAAGGTAGAATACGGGAGATGGGCAACCATAGTGAACTTCTTAAAATAAGGGGCTTATACTACAATCTATACATGCTACAATATAAAGACTACCTGGTTTCATAGCCTTTATTTCTTCCTTACCGAATTTTCAATCTCCAGCCCTGTACTATAATCTAACTGCCTGGGCTCATATTCATCGTCGGTCTTCCTTTGTCTTGTCATGCCAGTATAATCCCAAGTAGCAGGCCTCGCATCCTTCCTCCAAGGTCGTCTTTCCCAATAATACCCTCTAAATGGATCCCGGGTATCATTCATCCAATCAAGGAGTCTATCATGAAGTCTATCGCGTATCTCATCATATTCCTTAGAATCTATAAGATTCTCCAGCTCCCCTGGATCCTTCTCCAAATCATATAGCTCATCACTGGTCAAAAGATTTATAACCAGTTTATAACGACCATCGAATACCGCCCTTGCAGGTTGAAAACCTCCAAATCCATCATGATCCACTTCATATCGTCCAAACTCCATGAATATGGCATCGTTACACCTCACATCTTTATCCATGAGAGTAGGAAGTATACTCCCGCCTTCAAATGCCTTGGATTTGGGCAACTTCATAGTTTCCATTATAGTCGGTACCAAATTTATATGGGACACAGGATACTCACATACACAGCCCTCTTCTACCATTCCTCGCCATTTTACTATAAGAGGAATATTAGTTATCTCGTCATACATAACTGGCCCCTTACCATTTAAAGAATGGGAAAATAGCATATCCCCATGATCTGATGTATATATAATCAAAGCATCGGGGGCATATTTCTCTACAGCATCTAAAACCCTGCCTATCTCATAATCTATATATGAATTACACCCTAGATAATAGGCTGGTTGTATCTTTAGTTTATCCTTGTCTCCATCCAAGCTGCCTCCCGCCCATACCCTCTGATGCTCGGGCTTGTCACGAAGATCATCCCATATATTTTTGTGTTTGGGATACTCGTAACCCTTGTACATGGATGAGAATGGTGCTGGGCATACAAATGGACCGTGAGGCTCATCATATGATACCACCAAGAAAAAATCCTCTTCATTGTATTTTGACATAAAATCTATAGCCCTGTTTGAACATCTATGGCCAAAGGTAAAGTCCTCTTCTACTTCTCTTTTCTCCATTATGGCAGGAGTTCTAGACCATTTCCTGTCCTCAGATGAAAGTTCCTCTAGATAACATCGCATATCATACCAGTAATCCTTATCCCATCCATCAGGGCATCTGCCTAGTCCAAAGTAGTCGCCCCCATCTAAGTGCCACTTGCCTATATATGCAGTATGAATACCATTATCACTTAAACGCTGCCCTATAGTCTTAACGTTTGCCCCCAATGGCATACAATTTGACCAGCTGCCATTTGAATGGGGATATGTACCAGTAAATAATGCAGAACGGGCCGGACCACATACTGGCTGCACCGTATAAGCCCTGTTAAACCGCATCCCCTCATCTGCCAATTTATCAATATTAGGTGTTTTTATATCCCTATTGCCATAGCATCCCACCAAATTAGTGCCTTGTGAATCGGTCATAATAAAAACCACTTGTCTCTTCCCCACAGTGTTCCACCTCTTTTTGATAATAAAAACTTCTATATATATAATATCAAATTGAAAAAACTTACTCTAGTGATAATGTTATCACTCTTTAGCACAATAGTATCAATCTTAGAAGCTAACCATATTGTTTATAAACCCTTATATAATGAATCTAGTTATATGGATATATATCATATACACCCTGAGGACAGGTATTAAATTCCACAACGTTTTTTTCTAAAACCTTTATGTCTATATCCTCTCCTCCATATTCCACCCTAATTGGTATAGGTGCATATATTACACATCTTTCCCCTTTGATGGAAGTTACACGAGCCTTTTGTAAACTACCGCCGGACCACCTTATATCTACTTCAAATCCACCCCTTGCCCTTAACCCTTCTATGCTCCCATCTTGCCACTCATTCGGAAGCGCAGGTAAAAAGTTTATAAAGCCCTCATGACTCTGAAGTAGCATTTCTCCGATTGCCGCTGTAGCACCAAAGTTACCATCTATCTGAAACGGTGGATGAGTATCAAACAAATTGGGTAGGGTGGATTTTTTAAGAAGCTCAAGAAAATGATCATATGCATTATCCCCATCCCTTAATCTTGCAAAAAAGTTTATCATCCATGCCCTGCTCCACCCAGTATGACCACCACCATATTTTAGGCGACGTTCTATTACCTCCTTTGCAGCCCCCATAAGTTCAGGAGTTTCATGCCATGTAATCTGCCTTCCTGGGTATAGAGCAAATAGATGAGACATATGTCTATGACCAGGCTCTGCTTCATCAAAATCCTCCAACCACTCTTGTATCTGTCCATGCTTGCCAATCTTTAAAGGCGGTAGCTTTTTTATAGCATCTATCAACCTTTGCCTAAACCCCTCATCTATCCTAAGTATCTTGGAGGCCTCAATACAGTTTGTAAACAGATCCCATATTATCTCGGTATCCATGGTAGGACCAGCACATACTGAAACTACCTGACCATCCTCTGTAACAAAAGCATTCTCCGGTGAATTTGATGGTGCCGTCACCAGATATCCGGTCTCAGGATGCTCTATCAAAAAACTTAGATAAAACTCTGCGCTTCCCTTCATTATTGGATAGGCCCTTTTTAAAAAATCTTCATCTAAATCATATGCATAATGCTCCCAAAGATGCTGGCACAGCCATGCTCCAGCAGCTGAAAAGCAACCCCAGCTTGGATGCTCACAGGGCGATGTAAAACCCCATATATTTGTAGCGGTATGCACTACCCATCCTTCCGCACCATAGCATATGCTAGCTGTCCGCTCTCCAGGCTCCACCAAAGATTTTATAAATGGAAATAGGGGTTCATGGCATTCAGATAAATTAGTTAATTCTGCCGGCCAGTAATTCATCTGAAGATTTATATTTAAGTGATAATCACAATTCCATGCAGGACTTATCTCTCCGCACCATATACCTTGTAAATTGGCAGGCAAGCCACCTGGGCGGGAGCTAGATATTAAAAGATACCGGCCATATTGGAAATATAGCCCCACTAGTCCCTTATCCTGACCGCCATTTCTTAACCGTTGCAGCCTAACATCGGTTGGCAGATCTTCTACCTGATCCGCACCTAGATTTATTTTAACTCTATCAAACAAACTCCTATAATCTAAAATATGCTCTTTAAGTAGCTCCCCATAGCCTTTTTGTATAGCCCTATCTATACGCTCTCTACATACCTTTTCAGGATCTTTATCCAGATAATCAGTAGCAGCAGCTATTATTATGGTTACCTCATCAGCTCCCGCCACCTTTATAGCATCTTCTATATTAAGCATTGCTCCATTCTTTGCTAGTACCTTCATATGGGTCTCGAATTTTATACCCTTATCACAGGCTAATTGCCCCTTCATTACCATATAATCATTTCCAAGTACATATGCATTAGCCTCCCGCTCCCTGCATATGGAGGCAGTTAGGGATATATTACTTGAAATGCTACAGGTAATATTTAAAACCATTACTTGGGCTTTGGCACTACTAAACATCTCTCTATGAAATTTTGTATTTCCCATCTCATAGCCTACTTTGGCTATAGCACTATCTATATCAAGTTCCCTTATATAATCGTGGGCATCATCCTGTTCATGATCAAAATGGATGTATAAATCCCCTAATGTCTGATAAGATCCATATGGTGCATCGGCAGCATTTCCTAGATTGGTTCCACCTCCCTTACACACCATATACTTTTCAGAGAGCAGTTGTGCTTCTTTATACCTTCCTTCAAAAAGTAGGCTACGCACCTCATCCAAATGCTTCAGCATCTCTGGATTATCGGATTCCTCAGGATAACCTGAAAACATGCTAATTTCATTTAGCTGTATACGTTCTTCCTGTATTCCACCAAATATCATGCCACCTAACCGCCCATTGCCTACAGGTAAAGCCTCATTCCAATCATTTGCTGGTTTTTGATACCATAACCTTAGATTTTGCATTTGATCCTCCCCACTAATCCATCTTGCTGATTTTATTATTCACCCTTACCTGCTCAGATCTGCTACATATATTTTTATCTATATATACATCCTTGCAATATTTTATATCTAGCGCATATTGATTATTTTCATTTTGTGGATAAGTATCAGTAGGCTCTATGGTGTTACCAGTAAACTTAAATCCTTTAACCGAATATCCCCATACAAGTGCAGTACTAAAAGTACTGAACAAATTATCCTCTATACTTATATTACTATGATAACATCTCCCTTCATCAAACTTTCTAATCTCGGGATCTATATCTATTACAGCCCTCCCCCAGGGGCCATACACATAGTTACAATCCATAAACTTATTTTTTCTTATGGTAATGTCTCCTACACTGCCTGATTCAAACCAACTGTTGGCATCTCCGGAGATCTTTATGGCACTGCCTGGTATGCTAAAACTATTATTTTCTATGAGCACCTTTTTAGGTGTGGTTATAAGAAAACCTCGAGCCCTATTGCACCTTGCAGTACAATTTTTTATTATCAATTCCGGCATCCATGTGATATTCTCTATTACATGATCTTCTTGTATACCATCTGGCAAGTCATCTTCAAAAGTAATAATAAAATAATCCCTATTTATACGCTTTACATCAGAAACCCTACCATGTCCATAAGTAAGTAGCGTATCATTATTCACAAATGCTATTTGATCACCAACATCGCATATATCTACTCCCTTATGTTGATAATGCATAAGTTTAGCTAGTATAGAATTTGAAGATAGTATATCTTCAACCGCAGTATATATGCCATGAACATTTGTGGCATCATCTGCCTGATTCTCAAATAGGCAATCCGATATATTAATTACACCTTTACAATTTACAAAATGGGTAGCATCAGCAAATGCAGTAAATATCCTGTCACTTCCAGGTCTTATCCTTACATTTGCCCTATTTAGACTTATATCCTGGCTCTTTTGAGCTATTATCCCCATTCCGTTTACATAATGAATATCAATCTGCTCTAGTAAAATATCTCTACTATCCTTTATAAATATACCGGCACCATTTCGATTTGCACATCTTATCAAAAGCTTATTGCCAACCTCCGGCAATCTCTTAAAATTACCCCTTAGCCTTATTCTATTTCCTTCACCCTGCTCAAATTTTATATCACCAACAGATGTACCCAATGGATCATCCCAACTTCCATAGGCCGGTCCTTTGGTATGGGCATCAAACTCCATAAAACCCCATGGACTATAGCTCCATCCTTCACCAATAAAAAATATTTGACCATCTTGTATCTTATATGAAGATTCATTAGACATACCTAGCTCTATACATTCTGAACTTACATCCAATATAGTACCTTGAGAATAAAATGGTTTCTCCCAATCTATACTCATATTTTTGATGATAACTTTAGATGAATGCTCTATAACAAAAGGTATCATTATACCATGAAATATAAAATCCGAACCTTGCCCATCAATAGTAATATCATCAAAGTTTATAACAGGAAATGCTACTCTCTTTAATCCATCATCATCATGGTTGGATATAAAATACGTGCCTTCAAATGCTTTGTCTGGCCAAAAATGATATGTCCCTTTAGGAAAAATAAGTGTAACATTTTTATACTCCCTGCATTTTTCTATAGCATTAATTACTGCCAGGGTAGCATCAGCTTTAGAACCAACATCTATGTCAAAATCTTTTATATCTACATAGTGCACTATAAAAACACCTCCATAAAAGCAATTAAATACATTCTATATAAATATAGTATATTATAAATCCCCAAAGGCAGCAATGCACTACCATCAAAAAAACTTTAGCCCTTTATAGCTCCTACCATTACTCCCTTTACAAAATATTTCTGTAAAAATGGATATATACAAAGTATGGGAGCCGTTGCTACAATTATAGTACAATACTTCAGCTGCTTTTTGATAAGTTCATCCTCTAAAGGTCTATTTATACTCATGGTATTTTTATCGGCATTTATTATAAGTATCTCCCTTAAGAATACTTGAAGAGGATATAAGGCCCGATTTCTTAAGAAAATTACCGCATCAAACCAACCATTCCAGTGACCTACACCATAAAACAAAGCCATAACTGCCAAAACCGGAAGGGATAGAGGAAGTATTATTTTAAATAATATTACTATGTCATTAGCTCCATCAATTCTGGCCGATTCTTCCAAACTATCAGGTATTCCCATAAAGGATGTTCTCATAACTATTAAATTCCATGTACTTATAGCACTAGGGATAACAATTGCCCAACGAGTATTTAGCATGCCTAGATTCTTTACCGTTAAAAAGAATGGTATAAGCCCGCCTCCAAAAAACATGGTAAATACCACTAAAAACATTATAGGTTTTCCCCATAATAAATTTTTTCTTGAAAGCCCATATGCCCCTAAAGATGTCATAAAAAGATTTATGGTCGTTCCTACTAACACATAAAACAGAGTATTTTTATATCCTATAAAAATATTCGGATTTTGAAAAACCATCTTATATGCCTGATTCGAAAAACCCAAAGGTGCCAATAATGCCCCCTGATGCTTTATTAAACGACTTGGATCGCTTATAGATGCAAAAACTACATGCAATAATGGATACACTGTAACTATCATTATAATTGTCATTATAATGACGTTGATAACACCAAATACCCTTTCACCTTTGGTCCTCTTTATACTACTCATTAAAATCACTTCCTTTTACCATAGACTCATGTCATTGACTTTTTTACTTATAGTATTTGCCGATATCAAAAGTACAAAATTTACAATAGAATTAAACAAACCGACTGCGGCACTATAGCTATAGTCAAAGTTTATCAAACCCCTCCTATAGACAAAAGACGAAATTACATCTGCAGTCTCATAGGTAAGGGGATTATATAGCAAGATTATCTTTTCCCAACCTACACTCATCATACTGCCTATCTGTAGAATCAATAAAATCATTATGGTAGGAGCTATACCTGGGATGGTAATATGAATGGTTTGTTTCCATCTATTTGCTCCATCAATAATAGCTGCTTCATATAATGACGGGTCTATATTTGTAAGGGCTGCCAGATAAATTATGCTTCCCCACCCTAAATTTGTCCATATCTCACTCGATATATAGATAGTACGAAACAATTCCGGTCTTGTTAATAGATTAGACCTTTCACCTCCTAATGAGACTATTAAATCGTTTATTATACCATCAGATCCTGTAAAATCTATAATCAATCCACAAATAATAACTGTCGATATAAAATGTGGCAGGTATGTTACAGTCTGCACCGTCTTTTTAAAGGTACTATTTGCAATCTCGTTTATTAAAAGCGCAAAAATTATAGGCGCCGGAAAACCAAAGATCAAATTATAAAAACTTATTGCAAATGTATTTTTAACAAGTCTCCAAAAATAATAACTACCCAAAAATTCTTTAAAATATTTAATGCCCGCCCATGGGCTACCTATTATTCCTAATCCAGGCTTAAAATCTTTAAATGCAATGACTGCCCCATACATAGGTATATAATGAAAAATAATATAAAATGCTATTACTGGCAGCAATATTAGATATATATACTTATTCCTTTTAAAATCCTTGGCTGCTCTCTCTCTAAATGACTCTTTATGCATTACAAAACACCTCTCCCTTCTAAATAGCCTAGAGGCATAATATTATATTGCCGATCCAGACAGGATGTATAACCATTCCAACCTAGACCGGCAATATAGAAATTGCTACTTCCTTGCGTTGTACCTATCTAAGGAATCCTGCTGTATCTTTATAGCATCATCTATGCCCATTGACTTAACCTGTGCAACATATTCATCAAATTTATCGATAGGTTCAAGGCCCATGATAAACTTCAAAAACATCTCATCCACATATGATTCTATCTCGGTCATTACAGACCCGAATTTTGTGCTCTCCTCTTCTGTCTTGATCATACCCTGAGGCAGCACTCCCTTTATTGTAGAATCACTCCAAACATCCCATGCTTGGTGCTGAAGATCATATGGATATTGAGAGTCGTTTTGATCCCAGTATACAAACCCTCTAAAAACAAATGAAGTATACTTATATGTCATTTCCATATGATTTTCTTCCATTTCTTTGGTCCTCTGCGGCTTACCGTCTACCATATCATAGGTGACACCTTCGATACCCCAATTCATCATTCTGGTTGCTTCCGGGGTATATGAAAAATCAATGAGTTTTGTAGCCTCTACAGGATGTTTACATGATGTTGTAATGTATAAACCTCCACTAAGCCCATGATAACTATCAGCAAAATTAAATTTGTCCCCTTTATTTAAAACAGTATATGGTGCCACTACCAATTCAGCCTTTGGATTTTCCTTTTGTATTACAGTTTCATAATATGTTCTGTATTCCCACAGGTGTATACATGCAGACCCCACATCCCCTGCCATCAACATAGGCGTTAGGTTATCCCAATATCCATGTGTAGCAAAGTCGGGATCAAGAAGTCCTTCATTATACCATTTGTTAAATGTAAGCAAGAAATCCTTATATCCAGACTCTATTGGACCATATTTCACCGTTTCGCCCTCTCTATAAAAACTATTATTTACTCCATAGGCTCCTATAAAATTGCCGGCATGCACTATTGTGTCCCAGTCCTTATGTGCCCAAGCCAGAGGGATCTTTACTTTTCCGCTCTCTTTGAAGGCAGTAAGTACCTTATACCATTCATCTATGGTCTCTGGAACTTCCAGCCCCAATTCATCCAGTAGATCTTTTCTAAGAACAGGTCCTACATAGGCCCTGCCTTTTTCACCATCTAAAGTAGGTATTACTGTAGCCCCAAATCTAATTATTGTACCATCATCGGCCTTTACTAGCTTATTATATAGTTCGTTTGACAGTACATCCTTTTTAAAATTAGGTGCATGCTGTTCTACAAGATCATTTACATTGATTAACAATCCGTCATTCATGGCTGCCTCGACGCCACCTTTATAGTATGAGTCAAAAAAGCCCTTTACTATATCAGGCAATTCGCCGGAAGCAACCATTATATTGAATTGTTCTTCTTCCTGCCCCACAGGCGGGTGTATAAATTCTATATCTATACCAGTTATCTCCTGAACTTTTTTAATTGCCTCATTTTCATCTAAATTATTTACGTATTTAGCCTCAGTGGGATGTAATGAAGAATAAAGTGATAGTTTTAGAGGTTTGTCAACTATAGGAAGCTTCAAAGCATCATCACTTGCTTCGCTATTATCATCTTTACTATCCGTCTTATCCTTTATATCCGTTTGTTCGTCACTGCTTACTTCACCATCATTATTTGTGTCTTTCTTTGTACAGCCTGAAAAAACACCAAGGAGCATGACAATCGCTAAAGCTAAGCAAAGAAGTCTTTTTTTATTTTTTTTCATGGAAATCCCCCTCTTTATTTTTTAGGGAAGCGCGCTTCGTTTGTGATTTTTAGTTTAATATATGATTTAAATATTGTAAATCGGTATTTTTTTATACGTAGTGATAATTGTTCAATGTGCGATAACAATGGGCATAAGAGGGATCGGCAAATTTTTTTATATCCGTATTTTTTAACTTCTATAGTATTTCTCTATATTTTCCAGGTGTAACACCTTCATATCTCTTAAATACACGTATAAATGAATCACTATTTATGTAACCAACGTTCCTAGCTATGGTTTTTATGGTCAAATCTTGGTTTTTCAGTAATTCCTTTGCATTATCCAGCCTTGTTTTATGAATATAATCCAATAAACCCGTACCTGTACTTTCCCTAAAAAATTTAGATAGATAAGAAGTGCTCATACCCATTTCCTGTGCCAATGATGACACGCTCAGATCCGGGTCAAAATATCTATCCTTTATAATCTGCTTAATAGTTTCAATTTGATCAACATATAGTCCTTCCTGCTTTTCTAGTGCATATTTATCTATATCATCCAAAATACCATCCATCATATATTGTAAATCCTTTATATTTTGGCAGCTAGAGAGTTTTTCCAACACATCAAATTTACACAGTAAATTCTCATTATATATATTGCCTGCTTCTCCTACAGCATTGATAAATGTACTGGTCAGCGCAAACATCCTACATTTTGCTAAATACGCACAAACCGATGACTGGACAAAATAGTCCTGTATAATATCATTTAAAGTAGATTGGGCTAAATTATAATCCGTAACCTTTATACAATTGGAAAACTGTTCTTGAGCATTATTGAAATTGTCAATCCCTACAGTGTCATCTCTCAACTCCTTAATATCATCATAATAGGTAATCAATTCTCCACCCATTAAATTTCTGTATTCAACAACCTCGATTGCCTGCTGATATGCTTTTGATATACCCATAGCAGTTTTATATATATCACTAACAGCTACAGAAAAAACAATTCCAAACTTTTCTTTGATAAACGACATAGCATATGCAGCTACATCGATCAGCTCCCCTTTCCCGCTATTTTGGGATACCCCATGTTTAAAATTCACTAGGCAAACAAGAAACTTGTCCATCTCAACTAGATAACCTACATTTTTTTGCCCTATCAGTTCCTCTATTACATTCTTTATTATAAAGTTGACTATTGCAAGATCCTGATCTTTAGTCCCTGTGTCATCATCAAAAAAACTTTCTTCAATATCTTCGATATTAAATATCATAATAGCAAAATCGTTGCTATAAAAATATATATCATAGGATTCACACGCATCTATAATAGGTATATTTATATTAACCTGTCCCTTAATTAACCTTTTAAGAAAGTTATCTTTAAGCATCTGCCTTTGCTGTTCCAATCTATTCTGCAACTTTTTCTTTTCATCCAGGGTCTTGTCGATAAAATCCTGTATAAATTTAACCTCATTCATATCCCTATTTGTAGATAAGCTGGCCTCTTTGCTTAAAGCTTTAACAAGTCCGTCTATAGGATCATAATTTTTTTTAGAAAAGAATATAGTCAGCATTATTCCTAGCGTAAGACAAATAGACAGGCATAAAATAGCTAATCCATTTATAAAATTAGCTTTTTGCATATATATATTTACAGGAATAATTGAAATGTATTCCCAATCACAAACATTAGACCTGATATGTGAAATGACCACATCTTGATCCCCTATTTTACCATGCATTGTTTCTTTTGCATTTGATAATTCCTTGTATTTGGCATATTCAGGCAGTTCTATCTTTTCTGTAGAAAACAATATTTGATCTTCATTATCAATAATTAATACTGCTCCCTGGCTAACCCGTTCAATATTCTTTATAGCACTATTAAAAGCCTTATCATCCAATTCAATAACTACGGAAGCTAAAGGATCGGCTTTATATTGCATGGGAATAGTTTTTACAAAAGCTATACTTTTTCTATATCTATCGTTTTTCAAAAATTTAAATACATGTTTTGGAGATTTTTCTGTCATCAAGGTATACCAATAATCATACGTCATAGAACTATAATTAAATCGTTCAAATGCATATTTCGAGTCAAACGACACATTGGGAGTTATTACTAAGTCCGTATTTTTTTAAAAAATATATAAGTTATTTATAAAACTGTTGGCTACAGTATATGAATGCAAATCATCTATAATTTGCTTCATAGTATATCGATTCATTGCATCCAATTTATTCCTTACATTCATCGTACTCAATACGCGATTATCTAAACTAATCATAAGCAATAGGTTGTTTACATCAATTAATCGACTATCTATGGTTTGTTGTACCTGACGTAGCATAGCCGTATTTGATTGAGTTATTTCATTCTTTACAATATCCAGTGATTTAAAATAGATTATTCCACCAATTAATATAGGTATAATTAAAATACAAATATAAGAAATTAAAAAAGAGAAAACTATGCTTCGTTTCCTAAAAAATTTACCGGGCCTCATCTAAACCCTCCAAAAATAAATTTACATCAGAATAAAATATTTTCTATTATATATTATCATCATAAAATAGTTTGAATTCAAAATTTAGCAGGCCCAATACTATTCCTAGTTATAACTTCTACAGGGATCACAGTCTGAGATGATTCATATGAACATTGTTCTATCATATCTACTACCCTACCGGCTGCTGTCCTTCCTATCTCGTAAAAGTTTTGGTCCACAGTAGCTAATGGAATATCAAGACTCTCCAATATCTCTACATTGTCAAACCCTATCAACGATATATCTTCAGGTATCTTTATATCCATATTCCCCAATTCCCTATATATAGCCATAGCTAAATAATCATGCTCCGCAAATATAGCAGTCACATTTTTAACTATTAAACTTTTCAAAAGTTCTATCGTCTGTGGCGCAAATGCATCACCATTATAATCCAGTGCAAAATGAATTATATCGTTATTTATAGGTAGACCATGATCCTTTAAGGCTTTGCAATAACCAAAAAAACGCTCCCTCACAGTACTTATATCCTCTATATAAAGGTTGGTCAAATATGCAATACGCTTATGCCCCATCTCTATAAGACAGGATGTTGCCTTATACCCTCCATCAAAATTATCCGACACCACTGAGCATGCAGGTAATGATTGGAAGTATTTATCAATTAACACTATTGGATAGCTGTGTAAATATAGATCATACAGAACATCAAAATTTGCCCTTGCTATTGGGTAATGGATTATACCGCTTATTCCATTTCTGGGTAGTTCCAATAATGCTCTTCTTTCTTGGGCAATATCGTTGTTCGTAGTATATATATTAAGGTAGTACCCTTTATCTTTTAAGCAATCATTAGCCCCTCTTATATAATCAATACGCCTACCTGCTGCACCATCCGAAGGCAAAATCATGGATATAACCTTATGGGAAATACCTTGAACTACTTTGTTTTCCAAAGGCAATACAAAACTACCCTTGCCCTGTTTCCTATAAATAAATCCTGCCCTCTCTAATTCCACCAGTGCCCTCTGAGATGTTATACGGCTTACACCATATTTTTGGGCCAATTCAAATTCTGTAGACAGCTGATCTCCCGGTACTAACTGTCCACTTAAAATTTGAGCCTTTATGTCATCTACTATTTGAGAATATAGGGGTTTACTTTTAGACATTTTTTCATTCTCCCATTAAAATTTTATGTATAATAATGATTATACCTTATTATTAAGGTAGCACATACTATTATCAATGTCAAACTATTTTTACCATTTACTTTAATTCATAATTTGAAGATAAATAGTGTACTATAAATGATAGAAGGGGCGAAATTAAAAATTTCGCCCCTTCTATCATTTTTATAAAATTATTTGTACTCAGGAAGCCAATCTCCATGGGCATCTATAAGATCATCACACAAACTCCTTATATCATCTATAGATAACTCCGAAGCTGTATGGGGATCCAACATAGCAGCTTGATATATATACTCTTTCTTTCTGGTGATAGCAGCCTCTATAGTCAACAAATGCACATTTATATTTGTTCTGTTAAGTGCAGCTAGTTGCACCGGTAAATCTCCTACATAACATGGTATAATGCCGCTTTTATCTACCAGGCAAGGCACCTCAACGCAAGCCTCTTTAGGCAAATTAGTTATAAGCCCAGTATTTATTACATTGCCTCCTATCTTATATGGTATGTTTGTTTCCATAGCCTCCAATATATAAGATGCATATTCATGGGTTCTGTTGTGGGTTAGCTGTTTGTCATTTACCAGATCGTCTCTCATATGCTTCCAGTCTTCTATCTGTTTTATACATCTTCTTGGGTATTCATCTAAGGGTATATTAAATTTCTCTATAAGCTCGGGATATTTGCCTTTAATAAAATATGGCATATATTCGGCATTATGCTCACTGGATTCAGTAACATAGTAGCCAAACTGCTTCATAATTTCATATCTCACCATATCGTTATGGGGAGTTTCCCTTTTTAATGCCCGTTCCTTAATCTCAGGATATAGATCCTTACCATCGTGTGTTATCTCCAAAAGCCACGCCATATGATTTATACCAGCTATCTTCCACTGCACATTCTTATCATCCATACCTAATCCCTGCAGCAGACCAGGAGCACATACCTGTACGCTGTGACACAAGCCCACTGTCTTTATATCTGTAAATCTTTGCACAGCACCTGTCACCATGGCCATAGGATTTGTATAGTTTAAAAGCCAGGCATCCGGACATACATCCTCCATATCCCGGGCAAAATCTAAGAGTACTGGTATGGTTCTCAGTGCTCTAAATATGCCTCCTATACCTAAAGTATCACCTATAGTTTGCCTAAGTCCGTATTTTTTAGGTACCTCAAAGTCTATCACTGTACAAGGCTCATATCCACCTACTTGTATGGCATTTATAACATAGTCAGCACCTTCTAAAGCCTTTCGCCTATCGGTATATGCCTCTATAGTAGCATAATTTCCATGGTTCTGATTGATATTTTTAAGCATATTTTCCGAATCCTTAAGGCGCTCTAGGTCTATGTCATAAAGCGCTATATGGGAATCCTGAAGGGCGGGAGTCAGTATACAATCCCCTAATACATTTTTAGCAAATACAGTACTACCTGCTCCCATAAAAGTAATCTTAGCCATATTTACTCCTCCTAACATTTCTCTTTAATATAGATTCTATTATAAATATCTGTAAAGTAAATGGAAAAAAGTCATCAGTATATGGTATAATGTCTTATATGCGTATAACCTTTTATATATTAAAGGAGGTTTCTATGCCTTATATAACAGATACAAAACTGAATAAAGGCGATCTTAACATATACCAATGGGGCACTGAAAAATGTCAAGCCCGTCATCATTATGGACCTGCAGTTAGGGACCATTATCTTATACACTACATAATGGAAGGTAGCGGAAAATTTGAGGTGGAAGGTAGATCTTATACATTAAAAAAAGGCCAGGGATTTCTCATATGCCCAGGTATAATTACATATTATCAGGCCTCATTTGATACTCCATGGCATTATTCCTGGGTAGGCTTTCAAGGAAAGATGGCTACAAAATACCTTAGCCTTGCAGGTCTTGATCAAAAAAACCCCATATTTCTATATAATAAAGACAGCTATATAAAGGATTGTCTGGATAAAATGAATAGTATAAGCCAATTTAAGCCCCATTCTGAATTGAAGGTTACTGGTCTTTTATATCTTTTTTTATATAAACTCATAGAAAATAATTCATCAAACAATGTAATAGAACCGCAAAATAGAAAGGAACTATATGTGCAAAAGGCAGTAGAATTCATAGAGAAGAATTATTCTAGGAAAATAACCATATCATATCTAGCTAAATATATAGGGATAAATAGAAAATATCTATATGCCCTATTTAAAGAATTCTTAAATACATCCCCTAAACAGTTCCTATTACAATATCGAATGGACAAAGCCTGTGAGCTTATGGAGCATACTTCCCTATCCATAGGAGATATATCCCGTTCTGTAGGGTATGAAGATCCATTGTTATTTTCCAAAATGTTCAAAAATATAAAAGGTATGTCCCCTAGTAATTATAGAAATAAGTTAAATTCATAAATATTTAACATTTTTTAAATGAAAAAGTGCTTAGCATTTGATACAATAAATAAAGAAGTTACTACTTTTCCCCATAATATATTCAGGAGGAGTAACGATGAATTTAATTGATGTTTTTTTAGAACAATATATACGGAAAATCGATTTTTATGAAAATGCTTCAAAAATATGTGCCCAAATATGTGAAAGTGAATTGGAAAAAGAGGGCATAAGGGCCATTGTAACCTATCGGGCAAAAAGGGCAGATAGATTAAAGGAAAAACTCATAAAAAGGAACAAGGTGAAACACTACAAGAATCTTCAACATATATATGACGATATAAAAGATTTGGCGGGAGTAAGGATCGCCATATACTTTCCCAATGATATACACAAGATTGACCGATTTATAAAGGACAAGTTTGATGTAAAGGAAATTAAAAGATTTCCGGAACAATCAAACGTCAATTATCATATAGATGATGAGAAAGATGGAGAATATAAAAAGGTATTTTCAGGTTATAATGCCACACACTATAGAATTCATTTAAAGCATCAGGCTGACAATCCTGAAAATGACAAATATACCAAGGCTGTTATAGAAATCCAGGTAGCATCCGTCCTTATGCACGCATGGGCCGAAGTAGAACATGACCTGGTCTATAAACCGATGAATGGTCATATATCTGTGGACGAGCATGAAATTTTAGACGAACTTAATGGATTGGTACTGGCAGGAGAATTGGCATTAAGAAGACTACAAAAGGCCATGCAGGATAGAATAAAAAAAAGTGGTACTGCTTTTTCAAACCACTATGAATTGGCCGCTTTTATATACGACGGCATATGTGCTTCAACAAATATTAGAAGCGAGGATATTACCATGGGTAGGGTAGATCTCCTGTTTAAATTTTTGAAGGCAGCACAGTTCAATAGATCCGAATATATAAATAAATATATTGATGATATAGATCCTGAATGCAAAGATACGTCTGTTGTTGAACAGATTATTGATATGATAATAGAAGAGGACTCTTCCTTATATAGAGTCTTTTTAGATATAAAAAAACAGATGTCAAATAAAAATCCGTATAGCAACTCATATGAAGATAATAATGGAGAACAAAGTAAAAAATCCATGTTATATTTTATAGATAAGCTTGCTGACCTACAATTTATAATCAACCATTTTATAGATAAGTTTTATCCCGATATGGCTGGCAATTTTCAAACCAATTTAAATAATATAATAAATGTAGTAAACGATGACGATATTGCACAAAAGTTAAAGGATATAAGAAAGATAAATATGCATATAATACATGGAAATTTTGTACCTTCCGATCAGGAACTTATAGATGGGGGCAACAAGATAGAATCTGTTATAGAAAAATTAATTACAAGGTTTGATCCGTCGGAGCAGATAAATCTAAGAAAAAAAATCGATGAAGTAAATATAAATATTGGATAGACTTCAAAAGGGATCACCTTATATAAGGTGATCCCTTTTGATTATAATCCATTTGTAATCCATTTCATAAATATTCTCTTAATATTTGAGATAAATGTATTTTCCATTACATCGGAATCTGCATATAAAGGCCTTATAATAGACACTTCATCTGCTAGTGATACCGCTACATTCCCTATTTGATCTCCCGCCTTTACAGGTGCCTTTATCGCGTCAGGAAGATCAAATTTTATTTTTATATTTTCCTCTTCACCTTCTTTAACAGGCAATATTATATCATCTTTTATTACAGCACCTACTTCCTTTTCAAAACCATCCTCAACATGTATCTGCTTTAAAAGCTGCTCAGATGAAAAAACAGTATATGGCTTAAACGTATCAAAGCAATAATCCATTATAGCCATGCTATCTTCAAACCATGGCTGACAATCAAGTACAACACATACCAGCTGCATATTTGACCGCAATGCAGAAGATACCAAACATCTGCGTGATTTTTTGGTATATCCAGTCTTTATACCATTACCGCCTTCATAATCCCATAATATCTTATTCTTATTTTGCAATACCCTATCCCATTCATGATTCTCCCAAGGTATTTTTTTATATTTCGTAGATACAATAGTTCTAAATATTGGATTTTTCATAGCATAGGTAGAAATAAGCGCCAGATCATAAGCAGTAGTGTAATGCAGATCATCATGTAATCCATGTGGATTTACAAAATGTGTATCCTTAGCACCAAGCTCAATAGCCTTCTTATTCATCATATCTACAAAATTTTCTAATGAGCCTCCTATATGTTCCGCTATAGCTACAGCAGCATCATTGCCAGAACGGAGCATAAGACCGTACAATAGATTTTCCAAGCATATTTTTTCACCCCTATCTAGATATATGGAGGAGCCTTCTACTCCATACGCCTTATCCGATACGGTCACTATATCATCCATACTACCATTTTCAATGGCAAGTATTGCAGTCATTATCTTTGTTGTGCTAGCCATAGGCATCTTTTTGCGGGCATTCTTCTCATATAATATCCTGCCGCTTTCCACTTCCATGAGTACCGCCCCTTTGGCAGCAATTTCAGGAGGAGCTGCAAAACACATTTCGCCACCCAAAATAGATATACACACTAATACTGCTAAAATTCTAATAATCTTCTTCATATATATGCCCCCAGTTTATTTGTTTGGCATAACATTATTATTTGTGAGGGCAACATTTTTATTCCCCCATTTTGTACCAAAACAGATCAATTTTTATTTCCATTTTTATATACATAAATAATAGCTTATAGTTTCAATACGTTTAATCATTTGATATAATAATGCTAAAAGGAGGATGGTTACATATGCAATACAGACATTTTGACAGATGGGGATTTGATACATCAATATTCGGCATAGGTTGTATGCGCCTGCCAGTTATAAAATCAGAAGATGGTAAGGAACAAATAGACGAAAAACAGGCCATAGAGATGATAAGATACGGGATAGATCATGGAGTAAACTATATAGATACTGCATATCCCTATCACGATGGCCAAAGTGAACCAGTCGTAGGAAAGGCATTGAAGGATGGATACAGGGAAAAGATAAAACTAGCTACAAAGCTTCCTGTATGGCAAACAAAAAAATATGAAGACTTTGAAAAAATTTTAGACGAACAGCTTCAAAAATTAGATGTGGATTATATAGACTTCTATCTGCTCCACTCCCTCAGTAAATCAACCTGGGAAAAGGTAAAAAAGCTTGGAGTGTTGGATTTTTTAGATGACATGGTTAAAAAGGGGAAGATAAAACATCCAGCCTTTTCATTTCACGACGAATTTGATGTATTTAATGATATTATAGATTCATATGACTGGCATATGTGCCAAATACAGTTAAACATATTGGATGAAAACAATCAAGCAGGGGTAAAAGGATTAAAATATGCAGGTAGCAAAAACATTCCAGTGGTCATAATGGAACCCCTCCGGGGAGGCAAACTGGCAAATGTACCTCAGGATGTATCACAGATCTGGAATAAATATAGCATGAAGCGTAGCCCTGTAGAATGGGCCTTCCGATGGGTATATAACTTTCCAGAGGTTGCCGTTATATTAAGCGGCGTTAGCAATATGGAGCAGCTCAAGGACAATCTGGAGATATTCCATCATGCTACCCCAAATTCCATGACTCCGGAAGAACAAAAACTAGTACATGAGGTTCAAACGCTCTACAACAGCAAAATAAAGGTTAGATGTACCAACTGTAGATACTGTATGCCTTGTCCATCAAGGGTATCTATTCCATATATTTTTAGTCTTTATAATGATGCATCCATGTATGATGATTTCCCTGCATACAAAGATGAATATAAAAAACTGATAGAAAAAGGAAAAGATGCATCTAACTGTGTACAATGCGGCAACTGCGAATCTGTATGCCCGCAGAGCATATCAATAATTGACCATCTAAAAGAAGCTGATGAACAATTTAAAAGGGTGCTATAATTAGCACCCTTTTTGTATATTCTTTCCTTCTATCTCTGATATCATATCCACACGAGCTTTATGCCTCCCGCCTTCAAAGGGAGTATCAAGCCACATATCCACTATCATGGCAGCTAGATCCACTCCTACCACTCTACCTCCTAAAGCCAGTATATTAGCATCATTGTGCCTTCTAGACATGATAGCACTATAGCATTCGCTACATACTACAGCCCTTATACCCTTTACCTTGTTTGCAGCTATGGACATGCCTATGCCTGTCCCACAAAATAGTAGCCCCTTTTCATATTCTCCACTCGATACTGCATTTGCTACCTTTTCTGCATAGGATGCATATTCTGCCCGTTCTTCTGAATGACAACCAAAGTCTTTGTATTGAATACCCTTTTTATCTAAATGTTTTTTTATTGATTCTTTCAAATGATAACCTGCGTGGTCACTCCCTATAGCTATCATGCTTATCATCCTTTCATAAAATAAATGAATTATACTGTCTCTAGGATACCATACTTATGATATAATATAAATAATAAATTTGGTGAGGTGCAAATAATGGCAAATATGCGTCTGGATAAACTGCTGGTAAACACCGGTATAGGTAGTCGTAAGGAAGTGAAACAATATATAAAGCAGGGGATTGTGATGATAAATAATAATATGGCCTCTGATCCTGGTATGCATGTTGATCCCGAAAAAGACAGTATATATATTGATGGTAATAAGGTAGAATATAGAGATTTTTATTATATTATGCTGAATAAACCTAAAGATGTCATATCGGCTACTTGGGACAGCACAGATACAACGGTAATAGACCTACTACCTCCTAAATACGGACATGTCGATCTATTCCCTGCAGGCAGATTGGACAAGGACACGGAAGGGCTTATATTACTAACTAATGATGGGAAACTCTCCCACAGCCTACTATCGCCTAAAAAAAAGGTTGGAAAAACCTATTTTGCAATAATAGATGGATGCGTTACACAAAGGGATATCGATATATTTAAAAATGGTATAAAACTAGAAGATGATTTTATCACTCTCCCAGCACAGCTTGAAATTATAAAAGCAGGAGATAAAAGCGAAGTCTATGTAACCATATATGAGGGTAAATTTCATCAAATAAAAAGGATGTTTAAATATATAGACAAAAAAGTGGCGTATTTAAAACGCATATCCATAGGACCATTGGTCCTCGATCAAGATTTAGAACTTGGAGAATTTAGGGAATTAACAGCACAAGAGATAGAAGCTTTGAATAATATATAAATATATGGGAGGTATTTTTATGGAGCATTATTATTCTCAAAACCCTACATCATCCCATGAACTTATAAAAATATCGTATAACCTAAACAACAAAAGCTTGGTATTTATAACCGATACATCAGTTTTTTCTAGGCATCATGTAGATTTCGGCAGTCATATACTAATATCTACCCTGCCACCCCTTGAGGGCAATATATTGGATCTAGGTTGTGGATATGGTGCCATAGGCATATCAATAGCCTATCTAAACCGTAATTCCAATGTCGCTATGTCCGATATAAATGAACGCGCTGTAAAATTGGCACATGGCAATATTGTATTAAACAATATTCCAAATGCAGTAGCCTTCCAGAGTAATGGATTTCAAGACATAAAGGATACTACATACAGCACAATAGTAAGCAATCCTCCTATTAGGGCAGGAAAAAAAGTAATATATCCCATGTTTGAACAAAGTATTGACTATCTTATACCTGGAGGTTGCTTATATATAGTAATACAAAAAAAACAGGGGGCCTCCTCTGCTGTAGAAAAACTTAAATCCATATATGGAAATTGTAAAGTTATAAATAAGGAAAAAGGTTATTGGATACTTAAAAGTATCAAAGTATAAAGGAGAGTGTATATGAATACTTCTCAACTTAACGTTAGCATAAGCAACGTAAATATAAGTCTCCTACTCTTTATAATAAATATATGTTTTGCCTTCGTTCTGGTATTCTTGGAAAGGCGTAATCCAACGGTTACATGGGCATGGCTTTTGGTTTTTATGTTTGTCCCCGTGATAGGCTTTTTGCTATACCTTTTAATGGGACAGGATCTTAGAAAAAAGAAACTCTTTAAGGCAAAGGGAGAAGATGATATAAAAAAGCTGGCAGAAAGGCATGCAGAAAAATTAAAGGATGGAAGGGTGATAACCCTAAGCCCAATAATATTGGATGATAAAGATATAATAAACTTGCACTTTGAAAATTCCCGTTCCCTCCTTACACAAAATAACCATGTAACCATATTGGCTGATGGGCAACAAAAATTTGATATGTTGATTGATTGTATAAAAAATGCACAGCATCACATACATATGGAATATTATATAATTCGTAATGATGTACTGGGAAATCAAATAAGGGATCTACTCGCTCAAAGGGCAAGAGAAGGAATAGAGGTACGCTTATTGTACGATGGGCTAGGATGTCGTAAACTGCCTAGGCATTTTTTTAGGCCCATCACCCAGGCAGGTGGCTATGCATATGAATTTTATCCACCTTTTTTCCCATACATAAATATAAGGGTTAATTATAGGAATCATAGAAAGATAGCTATAATAGATGGAGAAACTGCTTTTATAGGAGGGTTTAATATAGGAGATGAATACCTTGGAAAAATACCAAAATTCGGGTACTGGAGGGATACCCATCTTATGCTATCAGGAGATAGCGTTGATTATCTACAGCTTAGATTTATGATGGACTGGCAGTTTGCTGTATCTAATCAACATATACCCCCATTCGCAGAAGAATATTTTCCCCCTAAAAAGAGGGTGGGCAATACCAATATACAGATAGTTTCTAGCGGACCCGATTCTCAATGGGAATCCATACGCCAAGGTTTTTTTAAGATGATTACCAAAGCTCAAAAAAATATATATATTCAAACCCCATATTTTGTACCTGATGATAGTATAGCTGAAGCGCTAAAAATAGCAGCACTAGGTGGGATAGATGTAAAAATCATGATTCCTTGTAAACCAGATCACCCATTTGTATATTGGGCATCTACTTCATATATAGGAGAGCTGTTGGAGGCGGGAGCTAAGGCATATACCTATATGAATGGATTTCTCCACAGCAAAGCTGTAATGGTAGATGGACGCATAGCATCAGTAGGCACTGCAAACATGGATATCAGAAGTTTCAAAGTGAATTTTGAAGTTAATGCATTCATATATGATCCTAATGTAGTAAACGATTTGGAACAAATATTTATAAACGATCTTTCCTATTGTAGAGAGATAACTAAAGAAACCTATAAGGATAGATCCCTTGTTATAAAGTTTAAAGAATCGGTATCAAGGTTGGTATCTCCCCTACTATAAACCCAAATAAAAAAAGATGGATTAATAATCCATCTTTTTTTATTCTAATATTAATTTTCCAAAGCATTCTGGTCTATGAAAATCCGGCATATCATTTTCTATCCTATTCCAACATCCAAAATGTGGATATTTAGTTCCATCGCCACATTTATAAAAATTTCCCAACATTTCATGTCCTGAACCTATTTCAATTTGTTCATAATATTTCTTAATGAATGAAAAGGGTATGGTATATATAATGTCCCAACCCTCACCATCATAATCAGACATGGTATCAACCGAAAGCATTGTACTTATATTAAAGACCCTTTGCTCTTTAGGAGAGATTAGTTCTCTATTCTGTCGCCCTCTGCCTATACCTAATAATAGAGTGCCAATGCAATTGGTTTCAAAATTCATATATCGATCATCTTTGTACGGATTTGGATTTATGAAAAACTCCACACAACTATCCTTATATGCCGATTCATTAGGTTTGGTGTATATTGCCTTTATCTCAGGTTCCTTGGAAAAAAATCGTATATAAAGTCCATCCTCTGTATAGCATAACTTAACATATGTCTCAGGCATATAACCATTATTATCCCATGGATAATTGTCTATACTTGCTTTAGGTATATCATCCCAAAAACCAACTCTATTTATATTATCCTTATCTACCCGCTTTATTACATATGATTTTTTCACAGTACCTTCCTCCATCAATTTTGAAATTGAGCTGTATATAGCCCATAGTAAAGACCCTTAGCATCCAAAAGCTGATTATGTGTACCCTGCTCCACTATACCCTGATCTGTAAGTACAAATATACGTTCTGCATGCCGTATGGTAGCCAGTCTGTGAGCTATTATAAGGGTGGTCCTATCCTTTGACAACGCTTCTAATGATTCTTGTATAACACGTTCAGTCTGATTATCCAGTGCAGATGTTGCTTCATCCAGAATAAGGATCGGGGGATTCTTAAGAAATATACGCGCTATGGCAAGCCGTTGCTTTTGACCCCCTGATAATTTGACTCCCCTCTCACCTATATATGTGTCATATCCATCATCTAGTTGGGTAATAAAATCATGGGCATTCGCCAGCTTTGCTGCCTGTATTATTTCATCATCTGTTGCATCTATTTTACCATAGGCTATATTATCTCGTACAGTACCAGAAAATAAAAATACATCCTGCTGTACAATTCCTATATTTTTTCTCAAAGACGTTTGTGTTACATCTTGGATATTTATACCATCTACAGTAATAGCACCATTATCTATCTCATAGAATCTAGGAATGAGGCTACATAAAGTGGTCTTGCCTGCCCCTGATGGCCCTACAAAAGCAACCGTCTCTCCTGGATATATTTCGAAAGTAACATTGTTTAAAACCTGACTATTATCACTATAGCTAAATTCTACATCCTTAAACTCTATATGTCCAGTCACCTCACCCATATCATAGGCATCAGGTTTATCATGTATAAGTGGAGGTGTATCCATTATCTCAATAAATCTAGAAAATCCCGCCATGCCCCTCTGATAAGTCTCTATAAGAGTAGCTATACGCCTTATAGGCTGCAAAAACATAGATACATATAAAATAAATCCCATGAGCTCACCAGTGGTGATCTGCCCCTTGTAATAAAATATACCTCCTGCAAATAATACTGCAAGATTTATAATATTGGATAAGAAACTAATACCAGTAAAAAATTCTGCCATAGTTTTGTATGCATTTTGTTTTGAACGTGTAAAACCTTCATTACCCTTTTTAAATTTTTCCTGCTCATATTCCTCATTATTAAATGATTTAACCACTCTTATGCCTGATATGCTATCTTCTGCTTGCGCATTTATATCAGCAATTTTAAGCCTCATATCCTTAAAAGCCAGCTGCATACGCTTATTCTTGTCTACAGCAAACCATATCATCAAAGGTACTATCGAAAATGTAATAATCCCCAACCACAGATGGGTCTTTAAGAGTATTATGAATGTACCTATAAGAGTAACACTGGCTATAAAAAGATCCTCAGGTCCATGATGGGCCAATTCGGATATATCATTTAGATCATTTACCAACCTTGACATTATATGACCGGTCTTGTTTTCATCAAAATATGAAAATGACAATTTCTCTATATGTTGAAAGAGTTCCTCCCTCATATCATATTCTATTTTGGTCCCCAAAACATGACCATAATACTCCACTATATACTGCAAAATATAATATAATATATATAATGCTAGCAAAAATATACTTATACGTATCATAAGTTTCATATCCTTTGCAGGAAGGACATTATCTATTATATGGCTAACTGCAGATGGAAAGACCAAATCTAAACCTGCCATAAAAAATGCACAAATAAAATCTAATAAAAATAACTTCACATGCGGTTTATAGTACTTCATAAATCGTTTGATCATAAGCTATAAATCACCCCAAATCCTTATAATATTTAAAGCATGTATTTATAATACTTTTATACATGCTATAGCCATATATAGTGTATACAAAAAAATAAATTACCATATATTGTATCATAATATTTTATATAAGTCAATTCCTATAAAAAGGTTCTTAATTTCTCAATGCAAATTATATTGGTCTAACACTTATGTACACTTAAAAAGCATAACAAACATTCTAATATTTTTATATTAGAAATTTTAAAGAAAAGGCTGTTTCTTGAATGAAACAGCCTTTTCTTTAAAATTTTGCTGATAAGAATGTCCAAAAGTTACCTCCAAAAAGTTTTTGAACATCCCTCTCTATTTCATCTTCAGAAATACGCCATCCCGTATCCATTAGATCCTTATACTTATCATATAGCACATCTGCAATAATATTTTTTGAATGCTCCCATTTATAAATCAACTGATCCAATACTCTCGCATCTGAATGTTGTGGTATAACACTTACACCTAAAAGTTCAAATCTCATTCTAGTAATCTCATCTATTAAACTAGGGTTATTTAAAAACCACCAGCAACCAAATACTAATAGATTTCTAAATTTCCTTGCTGATACAGCCAGTTCATGTTGATTTTCCCTGGATAACATGGTAACCATAAATTTGTTATGGGGATATTTAGCACATAGATATTCTACCGATTCTATGCTGCCCTTTCCTACCCCATCACCAGCCAACTTTAAGTCAGGATTTATAAGCCGTTTTACACCTATCATAAGGGCAAAAGGAATGTTATATTCCCTACATACAGGCAGTATGCAGTTTTCTATTATCTTTGTACTTACCGAATCATCCGGGAAACAAAAATCATATGGTAATGAAGCTGCAACATATAATGCATCCATTCTCTCTATCCATTCGGATAAAAATCTTATTACTTCCTTATATGTGTTATCATTAAGTTCATCCCCTATGTTATATCCCCAATCCTTAAGCTTATTAAGTGCATTGCAAGTATCAATAAGCAGTGGATCTATACGGAGAGCAGCCTTAAATCTACTATCTGGTACATAGCTATTTAGCCATATATCCCTCTCTTCCTGATCAAATGGGTTGTTTGTCATAATCACCTTTTCTACTCCACTTACTTCAAATACCCTATCAACATAATCTTCTACGCTAAACCCTGCAAAAAACGATCTATATGAGTCAATATCCCTGCTTCCAACATCTAATCCCAACTTTTTTAGAGTAGTCAACACGCCTCTACAAGCCTCACTATATGGACTATTATCCTCAAACAGTGTTTTCCATATAAGATTGGCCTGGGCCTTTTTATCCATTGACCAAAAATCTTCGTAGGGTATATTAAGCCATCTAAAGGTTTCAGCCACTAAATAGTGGTAATTTAAAAGTTCATCAATACCCCAAAGAAGCATATCTTTGAAACATGGTGAATAAAGGTGAGTATGCACATCCGTTATTTTTGTATTTGCCACCGTAGTATCCACAACCTGTCTTAATTGTTTATAACTCGTAATCATAATATATCCCCTTTCTATAATGTCAGCAGCTGGCCCTAATTATAAGCTCTGGCTTTACTGTATAGCTATTTGATAAATCCTCGCCTTTAAGTACCTTATAAAGTATATCCACCGCCATACAGGCCATATCCCCCACCTTATTATCTACCGTAAATAGTTCGGGATAAGTACAATTGGAAATAAGAGAATTATTAAAACCTGTAACTCCCACATCTTCAGGGATTTCTTTACCTATTTCCCTCAATTTTTTTATGGCCCCTGCAGCTATTAGATCGTCACTGCATACTACAGCTGTATATTTTTTCCCCTTACTCTCCAATGCTGCAATTCCGCTATATCCCCCTTTTATTCCCGATTCTACCTGATATACCGTTGGGGAATCGAATTTACCAAAGCAATCTTCCAACCCCTTCTGAAATCCCTGTAATTTGGCCAAACCACTAAAGCTTTCAACATCATAAAAATATACTATATCTTTGTAACCTTTGGAGTGAAGATGTTTTACAATATTAAACGTAGCATATGCATCATCACAAACAATGGAATATATATTATTCCCCTCCAAATATCCATTTAACATAACTACTGGGACATGTTGCGCCGCCTTTAATATATGGCTATTGTCAAAACGTTCCTTAAATACCGAACCTACTAAAATTATCCCATCTACTTTTTTTTGCAATAATATATTTAAATAAGTCTTTTTCCTACCCAATTCTCCCCCTGTATTGGACAGAATTACATTATAACCTAAAGATTGAAATCTATATTCGATTGTATATATGGCATTAGCATAATATGAATCTCTAACATCACTAGTTAAAACGCCAATGGTATTTGTTGCACTGGTAGCAAGGCTTCTTGCTATATCATTTACCGTATAATTTGCTTCTTTTAAAACCAATTCCACTTTTTCGTGAGTCTCTTGCTTTACATTTGGACTATTATTTAACACCCGTGATACTGTCGCTATGGATACTCCCGCCTTCTTAGCTATTTCATAAATATTCACTTATCGCACCCTTCCAACATTTTGTAAGCGCTTACAGTAATATTATACATCAACTTAATAAAAGGTACAATATATAAACCAGCTTTAATTATTGTAAAATGCATAAAAATTACATTGAAACCGTTATTAATCTATCAAAATAGGCATCTATATTAACATAGATGCCTATTTCCCCAATATTTCGCCTTTTTTGATATACGAATTAATAAACCAGCATATCGTTTTATGGTATAATTTTATTTGAATAATATCTAATTAATCATATTTAGGAGAGTGATTGTTTTTGGACCCAGATGGTACATGGCAAATTATTAGTTTAATCATCCTTTTATTTTTATCAGCTTTTTTTTCCGCATCGGAAACTGCTCTTATGGCTATAAGCAAAATACGCATAAAACATATGACAGAGGAGAAAGTTAAAGGTTCTGAACTGGTTACAAAGTTAATAGAAAAACCAAATAAACTATTAGGTGCTATTTTAGTTGGTAACAATCTCACAAATGTAGGCGCTTCTGCGATTGCAACATCCATAGCAATAGACCGCTTTGGCAGTACTGGAGTAGGTATAGCAACCGGTATAATGACATTGTTATTACTTATATTTGGCGAAATTACACCTAAAACTCTAGCAGTTAATAATTCAGAAAAGTTCGCCTTAAAGGTCGCAAAGCCCATATATGTTATAACGGTCATATTTGCTCCTATTGTCAATCTCTTCACTAAGGCAACAAATGGAGTTATAAAATTGCTCGGAGGTAAAGTAGAAAATCAGGATCCTTTTATTACAGAAGATGAACTCAAAACCATTGTGAATGTCAGCTATGAAGAAGGCGTACTGGAAGATAATGAGAAAGAATTTATATATAATGTTTTTGAGTTTGGCGATTCTCAAGTGGGAGATGTAATGATACCACGAATAGACATGATTGCTATAGAAGTTGAAACCAGCTATCAAGAGATATTAAATATTATAAAAGAAAAACGTTACTCCCGTATGCCTGTATATAAAGATAATATAGATAATATAATTGGCATAATTCATATAAAAGATTTGGTAGGAATAAACGGTGAAAGTAAGAATTTTGATATAACTAAATATTTAAAAGAACCTTTTTATACATTTGAATTTAAAAATACCGCTGAATTATTTGAAGATATGCGAAAAAACAGGGTATCAATGTCCATAGTTTTGGACGAATATGGTGGTACGGTAGGCTTGATTACAATGGAAGACCTGGTAGAAGAAATAGTTGGTGATATCGATGATGAATATGACGATTATGATGATGATATAGAAATAATAAATAATAATGAATATATAGTTAAAGGTAATACCAAAATAGATCTTGTAAATGAGACTTTAGGCCTTAATATAGAGTCAGACGATTTAGACTCAATAGGCGGTTTTATAATAGGACAACTAGGAAGAATGCCGAAGGCGGGAGAAAACTTAGAATGGAAAAACGTAAATTTCATAGTCGAAAATGTAAGGAAAAACCGGATAGATACCTTGAAAATTATCAGAAAATCCCAAAATGAAACTGCAACTTTTTAGCAAACTCTCCGTCTGTAATACTATAATAAATCTAATTGAAGGAGAGAGTCATGAAAAAATTATACATGTTCCTGGTTTCTATATTGATTATAATAATTTTTATAGGATGCAGTAGCCAATCAGAAACAAAAGAGGTCACAGTTTCAGATATTATGTTAAATATCAAAGAACAAATCGCTTTAGACCTCAAAGAAGGAGGAGTGCCTGAAGATGAACTTAAGGATGGAAATTTACCAACCATGTTAGAAGGAGATTTAAAAGCAAAAAAAACAGACCCCCTTATTGATTCAAATGGGCTCGATATTGAATATATTGAAGAGGGGATAATTCTCCAGGCAGTGATAAATATCAACTCTGATAGGATCATAATACTTAAAGCCAAAGATAAAAATAATGTCCAAGATTTAAAAAAGAGCTTGGAAGATATAAGAAAAAATCAAGCGAAAATCTGGGAACATTATCTGCCAGATCAATATAAGAAAGTAGAGAATACTATCATTAAAGAAAAGGGAAACTATTTATTATATGTAACCTATGACAATCCCGATAAAATTGAAACTATATTTGATGAAATGCTAAAATAATCTTAATCATCCAGCATATAATGTATAACCCATTTTCCTTTTTTATATGTGCATATTATAGCTCCATTTATATCGTTTCTAAATATGGCGACATCCCTATCCTCAAGCCTATTTATAACCTCTGGATTGGGATGTCCAAAATTATTCTTACCTACCTGAATAATCGCCCCTTTAGGTGATATTTCATTAAGAAAATCCTCAGATGAGGAAGTGCTACTACCATGGTGTGGCACTTTTAAAATATCAACTGGTATCATACCCTGAGAAGCTAAATATCTCTCTACCCCCTGTTCTATATCACCAGTTAAAAGCAGTTTGCTATCTCCATACTGTACGAGTAGAACAAGAGATAGATTATTTTCATTTTGCTCATACAGTCTGTTTACTATATCTTGATCATTTGGTGGGTATAACACATCCATATACACATTCTGCCCTATTTTATACCTTTGACCTGCAGAAGCCCTTATATGTTTTATCTTTTTTTCATTTGATAAATACATTAAGCTATTATATGTTTCACTCTTATCTCTTGAAGGATAATACATTATATTTTTAACTGGCAGCATACCGGCTACCGACACCAGTCCACCTATATGATCATCATGTCCATGTGATGCAACCATTAAATCTATACTTCCTACCCCATTCTTTAGCAAAAAAGGAACTACTATATCCTTCCCCACATCAAAATCTCCACCCTGCCACTTGGGACGCCCTCCTCCATCCACCAGTATATTTTTTCTATCAGGCGTCCTTATATATATACAATCCCCTTGTCCAACATCTACAAATACTACCTTGAATGAATGATCAAAAAATGGCATTACAACAGAAAAAATCATGACACAAATAAGACAAATCAGCAATTTATTTCTATATATCTTAAACCTATCTCCACCCTTTGACATTACAAATAGAAAAACATAATAGCATATTATAAATATAACCGGCAGTGATATTATATACATAAAACCTAGCGGTATGTTAGACATAAATCTATTAATTTGAATTATCATATTACAAAGACTGGATAGTATTAGGCCCAATGAGTTACCAGCAATGGGGAGAATTGTAATAATGGGTATGAATAAAAAACTTAAAATAATGAGCAATCCTGCCAAAGGTACTAATACAATATTTGCAATTAATGATATGGGAGATATGGTATTAAAATTATAGGCAATGATAGGCCATACCCCTATCTGAGCAGCTAATGTGGTGGAGATAGATACCCTGATATACCGGGGAAAATGTATAAATTTTTGATTAAAACGTTCATAGAATGATATTATACCTAAAACGGCAATAAATGAAAGTTGAAATCCCACGTCCATGATGGCAAGGGGGTTTAGTAGTAGTATGCAAAACGCAGCTATGGAGATTGTATTTAGTGGATCAGCCTTTTTATCAAGTACTTGCCCCCCTAGATACACTATAGCCATAATAGTAGATCTAATAGCTGCATGTGGTGCCCCTATAAGGGCACAATAGAGTACAATTATAAATGTCTTAATAGAAAAGGCAGATATTCTGGATAGATAAAATCTATCCAGAATAAACGATATCCCCGCCAAAATAAAACCTACATGAAGTCCTGATATGGATAAAATATGCGCAAGGCCTGTCTGTGCAAAATCCTCACTTATATCCGATGGTAAAAGCCACCTCTCCCCTAATATGATAGTTTTTATAAACTTAGCATATACATCACCTACACAGCTATCTATAACCCTTTCCATCTTAATCCTTGAATTATATATACATTTTTCTAAAGGATTAATTTTCCCTTTTCCTATATATGATATGCTGTAAGGTCTGACACCCATTGTAGCATTTATGCCTTGTCTTTTTAAAAAAGCCCTGTAATCAAAACATTTCGGATTCCTTCTACCCGGTGGAATAGCTATTGATCCCCGGATCGCCAATATATCTCCTTTATGATACCTTGGCGATATTTTGCTTTTGTCTTTATATATGGCAAGGTATATCCGATCATCTACAGCAATGACCTTTTGCCCATGAACAATAGATCTGGTCTTTATTACATATACGTCCTTATCCCCGCCATAACGGGGAAAATCTATGATCTGTCCTTGCACGGTTACATTTTTATCTGCAAAGTCTGGCAATATACTTTTTCTATACCATACTCTATTACAATTTAATATCCCTACTAACATAAATACAATTAATATTATGGGAAATGAGTATTGCCATCTATTTTTCCTTATGAGTATAAAAGAAATACATAATAAAGAGGCAGCCATGATTAATAATACCAAGCTGCCCAAAAAAATATTTATACTTATAAGTACGCCTAATATGTATGCCATAGTTATCCAAAGCATAGGGCGTTTTACCCATATATCCTGCATACCCATTACCCCAATTTATCATTTTTTACTATTTTACCATATATTTATGGCCATGTTAAGACAATATTATAATTTCACTTCCTTACCCGTCTTGGAAGATTCGTAAATTGCAAGTATAATTTCAACCGCTTTTTTAGCATCTTCACCGGTAACCATGGGCTGCCTGTTCTCTAAAACAGCTTCAGCCATATCCTGTACCTGTATGGTATGTCCAAAATTCAAATCATTCCATCCACAGTTTATTCCACCCAAACTGTCTGAGACCTCTGGTGCCTCTTCATCCTTGCCCATAAACTTCCAACAATAAAATCCCTTATCTCCAAAGGAAATCGTACCTTTTTCACCTTGTATGGAAAATATCGTATCCTGCCCTGGATATACTGCCGTAGATCCTTCAATGGTACCTAATGCTCCATTTTTAAACTTTACCAATATTACAGCAGTATCTTCAACCTCTATCTTTCTTGCTAGAGTAGCACAATTTGCATATACACTGTCAATACCACCCATCATCCACTGAATAAGGTCTATCCCATGTATCCCCTGATTCATCAGGGCACCACCACCATCTAGTTCCCAGGTACCTCTCCATGGATCACCATCATAATATTCCTGACTCCTATAATACTTTAAAGAAGCATCTGCAAGTATCAGGCTACCAAGCTTGCCACCCTCTATAGCCTTTTTTGTATTGTTTGCCGCACTACTGGTACGCCTTTGAAATATACCGCCTAAGAGCACACCAGATCTTTTGCACTCGTCAATCATATCCTCCATCTTTTCCCTTGTTACGTCAAGAGGCTTTTCACATAATACATGCCGTCCTGTTCTCGCAACAGCTATAGCATGCTCTGAATGCATCCCACTGGGGGTACAAATGTTTACCACATCTATATCTTCTTTAGCAAGCATATCATCCAAGTTGGTATACCATCTGTCAAGACCATTGGCTATAGCGGCTTGTTTTGCCTTCTCCTCTACTATGTCACATACTGCTGCAAGTTCCGCATTTGGTGCATTCTTTATCGCTTTTAAATGTATTTCTGAAATCCTACCACACCCTAGAACTGCAAATTTTACCTTTCCTTTGCCCATTTTCATACACCTCTCAGTAGTTTGAACCACTTTTATTATTTCTAATTCTATAAAACTATTCTAACATTTGCTTTAACTTTTTAAAATAAAATTTGTGTTTTTATAGAATAATTATCGCTTTTTTCGTATCAATTTGCTGATTTCTCCTGCAATGACAGGTATAATACAATATCTTATAACTGCTCCCCAATCTCCAATGGATAGTGGATAACTCTTAAATATGGGCTGCAGTACAGGTACATATAGTACCAAAATAAGAAGCATAAAGGATAACAATGTAGCGTAAACCATGGTCTTGTTGCTAAAGAAACCTATCTCAAACAGCGTAAATCGTTCTGATCTACTGGAGTATGCCCTTATAAGTTCAGCAGTAATAAGGGTAGAAAAGGCAATAGTACGTGCTATTACCAAATTGCCGTCATATGCCCTAAATGCCCAATTATAAGCAAGAAGTACAGCAACCGTAAGTGCTATACTCTGCACTGCTATGCCTATCCCCATGTTTTTATCCAATATGGGCTCATCCGCATCCCTTGGTCTTACCTTCATTATATCAGGTTCGGATCTTTCCATCCCCAAAGCCAAAGCAGGAAAACTATCTGTTATCAGATTTAGCCATAAAAGCTGTATAGGTAGTAGTGGTACCGGCCAATTAAACAATATACTCAAAAATACTATTAATATCTCACCTACATTACATGATAAAAGGAAGAATACGAACTTTCTAATGTTGCTATATATTATTCTACCTTCTTCCACTGCAGATACAATAGTTGCAAAATTGTCATCCATCAATATTACTTCAGCAGTATTTTTAGCTACATCCGTCCCTGTTATACCCATGGATACACCAATATCTGCCCTTTTAAGGGCGGGAGCATCATTTACCCCATCACCTGTCATTGCAACTATCTCACCATTTTTCTTTAATGCCTCTACTATCCTTACCTTATGTTCAGGTGAAACCCTGGCAAAAACCCTGATATCCTCTACCCGTTCAGCCAATTCGTCATCAGAAATTTTGTTTAACTCATCTCCCGCCATTACCTGATCCTCCCGCTCTGCAATCCCAAGCTCTTTGGCAATGGCAAAGGCCGTGTCCTTGTAATCACCGGTTATCATTATAGTCTTGATTCCTGCCTGCTTGCATACCTCTATAGCTTCTGCTGCCTCACTACGTGGTGGATCTATCATTCCTACTAAACCTACAAGGGTCAAATCCTTTTCTATCTCTTCCGAAGTAATCACATCTGGTATAGTATCATAAGTCCTCATGGCAAATGCCAATACCCTAAGGGCAGATTTTGAGAAGGAGGCGTTGGTATGCAGAACTTTCTCCCTCATTTCATCAGTCATTGGCAACTCCCGACCATTTAAAAGTACCTTTGTACATCTATTAATGATTATATCGGGGGCACCTTTTGTAAAGGATACTACCCTATCTTGCATAAAATTATCATGAAATGTGGTCATCATCTTTCTATCGGAATCAAAGGGTATTTCATTAATCCTTGGATATTTCCCATTTAGGCCTTGCTTTGTCATATTTCCCTTACCTGCCAAAGTAATAAGCGCTCCTTCTGTAGGATCACCAACTATATTCCATGTACCATTTTCCTTATCATTATTCAATGAAGCATCGCTGCATAATCCTCCTATACATAATAGAGTCTTTGCCTCTCCCTTTGAATCTATGTCTATCTCCTTATCGTTAAGCGTAAAACTACCTTCCGGACCATATCCCCTTCCCGATACATCTAGCACTTCTCCTCCGGCATATATCTTTACTACAGTCATTTCATTCTGGGTCAATGTACCAGTTTTATCCGAACATATGACTGTGGTAGCCCCTAAAGTCTCTACTGCTAAAAGCTTTTTTACTATTGCATTTCGCTTTACCATCCTGTTCATACCAAGGGCCAACACTATGGTAACAATGGCTGGAAGTCCTTCTGGTATGGCAGCTACTGCTAAACTTATGGATGTCATAAACATGTCCAATATATCCCTTCCCTGCAACAAACCTATTGCAAATACCAGTCCACAAACTATCAAGCAGGCTATCCCCAGATATTTACCCAATTGATCCAGCTTTTTCTGTAATGGCGTGGATTCGGCTTTAAAAGTATTAAGCATTTGAGCTATCTTACCCATCTCTGTGGATGTACCAGTACCAATAACTAAACCCTTCCCCCTTCCATAGGTAATCACAGTGCCCATATACGCCATATTCTGTCTATCACCTAATGGTGCATCCTCCATTAAAACCTTGCTAAAATCCTTTTCTACTGGGACTGATTCCCCTGTAAGGGATGCCTCTTCTATCTTTAAATTCGAACTTTCAATAAGCCTTAAATCAGCAGGCACTATATCTCCCGCCTCCAAAACCACAATATCCCCTGGAACTATAGTGGTTGCAGGTACTGTAGTTAACTCTCCATCTCTTATAACCTTTGCATTTGGCGATGACATCTTTTGCAGTGATTCCAATGCCTTCTCCGCCTTACCTTCCTGAACAATGCCTAGTACTGCATTTACTATTACAATAGCTATTATGACTATAGCATCACTTGTTTCACCAACAAAGGCAGATATTATACTAGCCACTATAAGTATTATTACGAGAAAATCCTTAAATTGAGCCAATATCTTTGAGAGTAGACTGGCCTTTCCTCCCTCTTCCAGTTCATTTGATCCAAATTTCTCCAACCTCTTTTCTGCCTCTTCGCTCCCAAGTCCCCTGTCCTTGTCGGATGAAAGGTCTTTAATGGCATCTTGTATGCTTTTTGTATACCATTCCATTTTTCTTTCGTCCTTTCTTGTTATTATTTTAACTTCTTATATCATGATTTACTAGAATTTAATAAGTTATTACATGCAACTACTGAAATGTTTAATAGAAACAAAAAAACCTTTGTTTAAACAAATCAGCATTGCCTAAACAAAGGTCTCGCTTTCTTGATAATTAGCCGGGCATAAAACCGTGATGTCGACTAATTATAGCAGCTCATCTGCCAGCTACTCCCCTTTATTTATGAATATTATATACTATATACCATATATTTTCAATAAAAACTTAAATATAGAAAACCGCCAAGAATTTTATAAAATAATAGATATAATGCCCTTTATATTTATATTCATATTTTCATCTAGTCTATCTTTCTGAACCATGGCAGCTTATTAATAGGTGCATCAACCATCTCCATTTTAGGGCCCTCTATAATATCCCCATCCCCATCCTGCCATTTACCTTTTGGAAAAATCACCTTCCTCTTTGTCATACCTTTTTTCAATACTGGTGCGACCAAGATATTTTCTCCTAACATAAACTGATCATGAATATTTTCATAATTCCCCTCTGGGAATTCATATGCCATAGGTCTTATTATGGGTTCACCAGTTATGGCAGATCTCTTTGCTATCTCAAGTATCTCTAAACCCATCTTTTTATGCAGTAGTGCCGCTTGCAAACAATAGACACTGTACTTTTTACTCAATACCCTCCAGGGGGCTGCAGAAAACTGCATCATAGGAAACAATGCTGAACACTGAGCATACCTTACAAATAATTCTTCATCTAGATTATTTGAACTTGCAAGAAAACTTTGATATTCTCCTCCACCTATCATATCGGGACAAACAAATGAATAGCCCATTAAACCTTGAGCCAAACCATTTGGAATAAGTGTGGCAAGCCCATCATAACCCCAGCTATGTGCCTTATCCGAAAGTCGCTGTACCAATGGCTGTCCACCATTCTTCCAGCACGCCCTAAACTCATTTAACTTAAATTCAAGTCCAAATAACCCATATTTTTCGCAATGCACATTAGGATGGGAGGGTACATGACAATTATCATCTTTACTATAATAAACAGGATCTCCTGCATCAAACTTAAAACCATCTACCCCATATTCATCAACTAAGCTTTTCAGCTGTCCATAAAAGTATTTACAAACTTCTTCATTTGTAAAATCCAGCACAGCACTAAAACCATTCCACCACTCTCTTATGGCAATCTCTCCATTGCCGTCTTTTATAAAAAAATCTTTTTTTGCCAGATCCCTAAAGGTTGCACTATCGGGACTTACAAAGGGGCAAACCCATAACATTACCTTAAAACCTAAGTCATGAAGCTTATTGATCATACCCTTAGGATTTTTAAAACGTTCAGCATGAAATTTCCAAACTCCATAGTCCTCCTGCCAATTATCATCTACCATTAAAATTCCCGGAGGAAATCCATTATCTATAATAGATTGGGCATACTCTAATATTTTATCTTCCCTTTGATCATACATAAGCTCTATCCATGTATTATATTGTGGAGCAGTAAATAGCAATTCTTCTGGTAGTTTTCCGCTTGGAGGAAAATGCTTGTTTTGTGCCGCCTTGTATGCCTCTTTTAGACTATCAAAGCCTTCTTCTTTTATTATTTCACCTTCACAATTTTCAATATATAAAAAACCTTCTTCAATTCTAAAATCAAATGGGTCATCTGACCATATATATCTGCCTTTATTTGATACCAAAAATGGTACTGCCTGATTGAATGTCTTGTTCGGATTTAATTCCCGTTTAAAATTTTTATCGCCATAGGGCATATAAATCCCATCCATAACTGCTCCGCCCCACCAGTACTCTCCTAATAATAACTTTACTTTAACCCCATTCTCTCCCATTCTATTACCTCCAGTATACATTTTAAAACTTCAGAATCAACTTACCGATCTTTTATAAATAATATCGATTACTAAATCTAATGGAATTTTAAAATAAAAAAGATCTATATCCTATTACGTTAAATCCTATACCTTGTCTTTTCCCCCATTCCAAAGCATTCCCCTATTTGTATATACCTGCCATCTAAATCAAAAAAGCCTTCAAATCTTCCTATGGGTGCTTCATAATCTGAACATATAAGCAAAAGATTGAACTTTATACTAGCCTCTGTAACAGGATAAAACCGCAAATCTACCATACCATATTCATCTTTAATAATCCAGACCTTTTTTCCCATGTATACATTTATAGGAGGCAAAACATTCATTGTCCCATCCAACCAGATACAATTCTCATTATATTTTTCAGGGTCTATCACCTGATTATGTGTCAAGTTAAATCCAAATAATTGTCCCTTATTATCATAACCACATCCCATTACCCAGTCATACTTCAAATTCCATGGATAGTACCCTTTATGATCATCTATCATCATATATGCTTTATCTGGATCAAATGCTATCTCCCTATCTTTAAGGAACATATACCCTTCTACAGGCATAAAATTTTTATGTGAATACATAGCCCTATTCTCTCCTAATGGATGGCATACAACTATTGGCTGTGTGATATGATATGCTGTTATATCTATGACCGCTTCAGGAAGTTTATCACTAGAAGTAAATTTAGCGAAGATGTCAATTTCATCTTCCTCAAGATTATTATGAAAAAATAAACCATATCCACTTGTGGAGCAATTAGTATATGTATCTAGCATTCCAGATGCTACAATAGCCTTAGATGGATTAACTATTTTTTGATATTTATATGTCTGGTCATTTGTCTTATCATATATGATCAATAATATAAAAACTGCTATTTTAGCATTGTACACGACTCCAAATACAAATACCTCGTCGTTACCTAACTGAAATGCCTCCCATTCTTTGAGCCTAAAGGATTTAAACCAATTACAATTACAAAAGCCTAATGGATTTTTTGCATCCAACATGTTTATTTTAGGAATTGCCGTATTATATGTCCCAAAGTTAAATAACCCCTCTGTATTTACCAAACAATTGATAGGTTCATTTATCTCCCTATGATATACCCCCACACCAGACCCTCCCCCATATTTTTATCTTTTATACTATTCCTCCAATCTTTACATGGGTTACAAAACCCCTGCCTATAAGTATCACTTAATTACCCCATATCCCCCTGTTACAGGATCCTTAAAGATAGGCAAATGGGGTGTATAGAAAGTAAATACCATGAATAATATGCCAAATACTATAAGAATTATACCCCCTGCAACTTCGCCTGATTTTCCACTCTTCTTTTTAAGAATTGATAGACTAACTAACTGGCATAAAATAGCACCAACTACATAAGAGACTATATCTATCCATAGAATATTCTTACCTGTTATTGCCTTATATGTATAGAATACTGCTACTACAAAGAGCTCCAATGTAGCTATACCTAAAGCCTTACCTAAAAAAAATCCCGTAACATCATATCTTATAAACCAATACTCAATTAAAGAGAATAACACAAGGGACCAATACCCCAATTTTAGATGTTCCCATAAGCTTTCATTTACTGGGGCAATGAATGCCACCAAATTTGAATTACCTGACCATTCATATACAAAATGTAGTAGGCTTCCAATGCCTATAATCCAAAACACTCCTATAATTTCCCAGATTAAGACCCGTTTCTTTATGTTTCCCATTTTCTCATTTTTCCTTTCTATATTATCCTAATATATATTATAACCAAATATACACTATTTTTATATATCAAACAGTTTTAGTCTTAATCTGGCAATTTCTCCCGCCAAAAATTTTTTATGCATCTATCTATATTTAATTCATTAACCCTCATATACGGAAACCACTCCTTGGGAAACAACCTTTGGTAACTCTGATATTTAAATCTATCATCTATTAGAAGTATTATACCCTTATCCTCTTCAGATCTTATAAGCCTTCCAGCAGCCTGTAATACCTTATTCATACCAGGATACATATATGCATATGCATACCCTAGATTTTGACTTTCCTCAAAATACTCCCTTATTATATTTCTCTCCAGACATATCTGAGGTAAACCCACCCCAACTATTATTACACCAATCAATCTATCATACTTAAGATCGATACCCTCTGAATATATACCACCTAAAACGCAAAAACCTATGCCGCTCTCTTCTGGATTAGGCCGGAAAAATTCTAAAAATTTTTCCCTCTCTTTCTCAGTCATCCCCGGCAGTTGGGCATAGGCATTTATCCCAGAATATCTCTCTATAAACACATCATATACAGCATCCATGTATTGATATGATGGAAAAAACACCATATAGTTACCTGCCTTTGCACTAATAACCGCCTTTATATAATCTGCTATCACCCCATAGCTTTGTTCCCTATCCCGATACCTTGTAGATATGTTATCTGCAATAAGTATACGTCTATTATCGATACTAAAAGGAGAATCTAAGTATATGCCATAATCCTCTTCACTACCACCTAGTATATTTCTGTGATAACCCATGGGCAACAGCGTAGCAGAGAAAAATACAGATGCCCTGCATTTTTTTAGTACCTCTCTTAATTGATATGACGGATCCAGACAGAACAATTTTATCTTTACATCATCATCTGTCTTTTCTACATATGTAGTATACCTCTCATCATAAAGCTCCCATATCCTTGTAAAAGATACACAATCAAAATACAATTGGAGGAGCTTTTCATATACTTCACCATCTTTATGCTTTAAAAGATATTCCTCCGATAAATGCATAAATGTTTTTAACAAGGCATATATCTTTTCATGAGGCTCTTTTACTATAAAATATCCATTTTCCCCACACAACTTACCCATATCAAGCATGAACTTATTTATCTTGCCCAGTTCCTTTGATATTTTAGGCGATTCTTCCTTCATCATTCTCTTTAAATCAAGAAAAGGCCTTTTGTATAACTCCGCCGAAAACATCTCCCTGGATCTATCCACTAAGTTATGTGCTTCATCGATTAATACGGTATAGTCGCCTCCCCTGTCCATAAAAAATCTCTTTAGATATACACTGGGATCAAAAACATAATTGTAGTCACATATTATAGCATCGGCCCATAACGTGAGATCGAGGGAAAATTCAAAAGGACATACTCTATGCTTTTTGGCATACTCCTCTATAATTTCCCTTGATAATTCATCCTCGTTTGAGAGTATATCATCTATAGCAGCATTTACCCTATCAAAGTGACCACTTGCATATATACATTCTTCAGGTGTGCATATGGTTTCATCATTAAAGCAGATTTTCTCCTTTGCAGTTAGGATAATATATTTTAGTTTGAGACCCTTCTCTCTCATTATGGAAAAGGCATCCTGAGCCGCAGTCCTCGTTATAGTCTTTGCTGTTAGATAAAAGATCTTGGATGTATGACCCTCACCCATGGCCTTTATAGCTGGGAATATGGCTGAAATTGTCTTGCCAATCCCTGTAGGTGCCTGGGCAAATAATTTCTTCTCATTTTCAATTGTCTTGTATACAGCTACTGCCATCTCCCGCTGCCCTTTCCTATAATCTTCATAAGGAAATTTTAGATCTTTAATAGCTGCAATTTTTTCTACGTTCCAGTCAAATGTTTTTTTAGCCCATTTATAATATTCATCGGTAATGGTTTGGAAAAAAGTCTTTAGCTCGTCAAAGCTAAAACATTTGTCTATATATTTTATCTCATCTAAATCCAGTTGATAATACGTAAGTCTAACATTTGTATCCTCAATATGATATTGCTCTGCATAAATATAGGCATAACATTTTGCTTGAGCCCAGTGTAGGGGATTGAAATGCTCATCTATCATCTCCAAGGGAGCCGTAGTAGTCTTGATCTCATCTATAATTACCATATCATTCTGATGAATAATCCCATCAGCCCGTCCTTCAACAGTCAACAGAAAATCTTTGTAGTTAACTGTATATTTTAGCACAACCTCTGACTCATATCCCTCTTTAAAAGACCTTTGTATCTTTTGGTGTATCCTTGTGCCTTCTACTGCCCTATTGCTACCTATAAAGCTAGAATCTATACTGCCTGAACGTAAGATAAATTCCACTAGATCGCGAACAGAAATTTTTACTTCCATTTGATTATCCATAGCAATCCACCTTTAGAGTGTTTTTTACATTTGTCTAAACATAATTATATCATATGAAACGCATAAAAAAACCCCGTAGGATAAAGCCCTACGAGGATTTCTTTGTTAATTCTTGAAGCTGTGTATTGGAGCGGGGATCCTCCCGCCTCTATTAGCAAAATCACTGCTTGAAAATCGACTCACTTCCATTACAGGCGCCCTGCCTAAAAGCCCACCGAACTCTACAGTATCTCCCGCCTTTTTGCCCGGCGCCGGGATGATCCTAACCGCCGTTGTCTTGCTATTTATCATACCTATAGCCGCTTCATCGGCAATAATTGCAGATATGGTAGTGGCGGGAGTATCGCCCGGTATTGCTATCATATCCAAGCCAACTGAGCACACGCATGTCATGGCCTCCAGCTTTTCTATATTAAGTGAGCCATTGTTTACTGCTGCAATCATGCCTTCATCCTCACTTACCGGTATAAATGCACCACTTAGTCCACCTACATGTGAAGATGCCATAATACCACCTTTTTTAACAGCATCGTTTAATAATGCAACTGCCGCAGTTGTCCCTGGAGCGCCACAGCTTTCTATACCCATCTCTTCAATTATTCGCGCAACACTATCACCTACATCCGGAGTAGGTGCAAGGGATAGATCCACAATCCCAAATGGCACGTTAAGTCTCTTTGATGCCTCATGGGCAACCAATTGCCCCATTCTGGTAATTTTAAATGCAGTCTTCTTTATGGTTTCAGACACTACATCAAAGCTCTCACCCTTTACATTTTCAAGTGCCGCCTTTACAGTACCAGGACCGCTTATACCTACATTTATGACACATTCAGACTCACCTACACCATGAAATGCCCCTGCCATAAAAGGATTATCTTCAACAGCATTTGCAAACACTACCAGCTTGGCGCATCCTAAGCCATCCTTATCTTTAGTAAGCCATGCAGTCTCCTTTATGATTTCACCCATCTTCTTTACGGCGTCCATATTTATACCAGATTTAGTAGTAGCTACATTGATAGATGAACATACCCTCTCAGTGGTACTAAGGGCTTCCGGTATGGACTCTATAAGCTTTATATCACCCTTTGTATAACCCTTGTGTACTAGGGCAGAATACCCACCAATGAAGTTTACCCCTACTTCCTTTGCCGCCTTATCAAGGGTCTGTGCAAACTTTACATAATCCTCCTCATCACTAGATTCTGCTATCATGGATATTGGAGTTACTGAGATCCTTTTATTTATTATGGGGATGCCATATTGAATGGATATCTCTTCTCCCACCTTAACCAAATTCTCTGCATAATGGGTAATCTTATCGTAAATCTTCTGTCTTGCAATATTACCGTCACTATGGCAGCAATCACGAAGTGATATACCCATAGTGATGGTTCGTATATCCAACTTTTGTTTTTCTATCATCTGTACCGTTTCTAAGATTTCCAAAGAATTTATCATCTAATACACCCCTTATATCCTATGCATGGATTTAAACACATCTTCATGTTGCGTCTTTATAGAAACACCCATCTGTTGCCCTATAACATCTAATTTTTCCTTCAATTCATCAAATGACAAATTCATATTGGACAGATCTATCAGCATCATCATTGTAAAGTATTCTTGCATTATAGTCTGGGTAATATCCAATATATTCACATCACATTCAGCCAAGGCGGTACTTACATTTGATATAATACCGACCTTATCTTTTCCTATAACCGTGACAATAGCCTTCATGCCATACTACCTCCATACTTTTATATTGTTTAGACATATATTCAGTAACATATATTTTATAAGTTATTTTATATTATAATGTAGAATAAAACAACTCCCATTCTATACTCCTCCAAGTGGGTGTAAGTTTGATACCAATATGATGCATATTAAAAATTCAAACTATTCTATACTGCCTTTTCTTCAATATCTGCCCCTATAAACTGGCTATTATAAAGCTCCGCATAAAAATCTCCCCTGTCCATGAGTTCCTCATGGGTGCCTTTTTCTATGATGCGGCCGTCATTCATGACCAGTATCATGTCTGCATTGCGTATTGTAGACAGTCTATGGGCAATGACAAAACTGGTTCTCCCTTTCATAAGTTCTTCCATTGCCTTTTGTATGAGTAGCTCAGTCCTTGTATCAACGCTGCTAGTAGCCTCATCCAGTATAAGAATTTTAGGATCAGCAAGTAATGCACGAGCTATGGTCAAAAGCTGTTTTTGTCCTTGGGAGATATTTGAAGCCTCCTCATTGAGCATGGTTTCATATCCATCTGGAAGGGTTCTAATAAAATGATCCGCCTGAGCAAGTTTCGCTGCCGTAATGATCTCATAATCTGTGGCATCCTCCCGCCCATATGCTATATTATCCCTTATAGTGCCATTAAACAACCATGTATCCTGCAATACCATGCCAAATATGCTGCGAAGATTTCCACGTTTAAGTTCCCTTATATCCACCCCATCTACAGTAATTTGACCCCCATCTATTTCATAAAAACGCATAAGGAGATTTACCAATGTAGTCTTACCTGCACCTGTAGGACCTACAATAGCGATGGTTTGACCAGGCTGTATATATATATTCATGTCCTCTATAAGCCTTTCGCCTTCATCATATCCAAACTGCACACCCTGAAACTGCACTCTGCCTTTAGCCTCTTCAATAACCCTTGCATCCTCAGGATCAGGTATTTCCTCTTCTTCATCCAGTAGTTCAAATACGCGTTCAGCCGATGCGATTGTAGACTGAATAACATTTGCAATATCAGCAGTCTGTACTATAGGCTGCGTGAAATGCCTTGAATACTGTATAAAAGCCTGAATATCACCAATACTTACTGTATTTCTAGTAACAAATATACCTCCAACTACTGAGACAAACACATATCCTATATTGTTTATAAAGTTCATAATCGGCATTATGATACCAGATATAAACTGCGCCTTCCAACTTGATTCATAAAGTCTTTCATTGATCTCGTTAAATTCCTCTATTGCCTTTTCTTCATGACCAAATGCCTTTATTATCTTATGCCCAGTATACATCTCCTCTATATGTCCATTTATATCCCCTAGTGCTTCCTGCTGCCCTTTAAAATATCTCTGGGAGCGTGAGGCTATTCCCTTTGTTGCAATTATGCTAAGGGGCAGTGTTACAAAACATATAAGGGTCATTATAGGACTTATTGAAAGCATCATGGCTATTATACCTACAAGCGTTATTGCTGCTGAAATAAGCTGTGTAATACTCTGCTGCAGGGTAGCACTTATATTATCCACATCATTGGTTACCCGGCTTAAGATCTCCCCTGTGGTCTTTGAGTCAAAAAATTTTAGTGGAAGGCGGGAGAGCTTTAAGTTTACCTCTTTTCGTAACTCATATACTAATTTCTGCGAAATTCCAGCCATGATAAATTGTTGAATATAGTTAAAAAGTGCACTTGCAATATATAATCCGGCTAAAATCACTAGTATCTTACCGATATAATTAAAATCTATCTTAGCATCTGCTACCCCTTGCATCCTAGCCTTTATACCTTCATAAAGCTTATCCGTAGTAAGACCCATAACCTTTGGACTTATTATACTAAAGACTGTACTAAGAATAGCCATTATAAGCACTACTATCAGTTGTACCCTATAGGGCGATAAATACTTAACCAGTCTTTTAAGCGTCCCTTTAAAATCCTTCGCCTTTTCTATAGGCATACCCATTCTCGGTCCGCCCGGTCCCCTTCCTGTTCTCTTATTAGGCCTTGTTTTACTTTTATCTTCTCTCATGCTATCTCCTCCTCAGAAAGCTGGGAAGATACTATTTCCCTATATACTTCACATCCAGCTAAAAGTTCCTTATGTTTCCCTATACCGACAATTCTACCCTCATCCAAAACGATGATTCTATCTGCATCCATTACAGTACTTACCCTTTGTGCAACAATGATTACAGTGGCATTTTTTGTTTCTTTTTTAAGTGCTTTACGAAGCCTTGCATCTGTCTTAAAATCGAGGGCAGAAAAGCTATCATCAAATATATATATCTCCGGTTTCCTAACTAAAGCCCTAGCAATGGATATACGCTGTTTTTGACCTCCGGAAACATTAGTCCCACCTTGGGCGATAAAGGAATCAAATCCTTTATCCATGTTTGATATAAAATCCGCCGCTTGAGCGATTTCCGCTGCATATCCTATCTCCTCATCAGTAGCATCTTCCTTGCCATATCTGATATTATCTGCAATAGTACCTGTAAAAAGAACCGCTTTTTGTGGCACAAAGCCAATCCTAGACCTTAACTCCTCCTGTGATAGATCCCTCACATCAATTCCATCGACTAAAATAGCGCCACTATCCACATCATAAAAACGGGGTATAAGGTTTATAAGGGTAGACTTTCCCGAACCTGTACCTCCTATTATGGCAGTTGTTTCTCCTGGCTTTGCACTAAATGAGATATGTGTTAAGACAGGTTTTTCTGCACCAGGATAGCTAAATGTCACATCTTTAAACTCAAGAAAACCTTTTTTATCACCTATAACACTCAAACTTTCTTTATCTTCAATAGTTGGAACCGTATCAAGTACTTCGTTTATCCTAGACGCAGAAGCAGATGCCCTTGGAAGCATTATAAACATCATAGAAAGCATTACCATTGAGAACATTATCTGCATTACATATTGAATAAATGCCATCAAATCTCCCACCTGCATAATACCACTATCTATGTGCTTGCTTCCAAACCATATAACAGCAATTATTGTAAAGTTCAGTATGATATTTATAAGGGGCATCAATAATGTCATAATTCTATTTACTTTTATGCTAGTATCGGTAAGATCCTTATTTGCCGTATCAAAACGTTCTTCTTCATGACGCGTACGATCAAACGCCCTTATGACTCTGATACCTGTGAGCTGTTCCCGTAAAACAAGGTTTACCCGGTCTATCTTTTTCTGTATCATTTTGAACAATGGAAATCCTTTTTTCCCGACTATATATATAACTGCAAATAACACAGGCATTGAAAATAACATTATTATTGACAGCCTTGCATTTTTGGACAAGGCCATAATTATACCTCCAATACACATCATAGGTGCCCTCACCATCATACGTAGCATCATTATAGACACCTGCTGAACCTGTGTTATATCATTTGTAGTCCTAGTGATAAGTGAAGCAGTTCCTATACTGTCAAATTCCCTAAGTGAAAATTCCTCTACATGGGCAAATACTTTCCTACGAAGATCCCTGCCAAATCCCATAGATGCCTTTGATGACAAAAGGCTGGCAAAAATCATGCTCACAGCTGAAAAAGCTGCCACAATAAGCATAATTCCACCGATCTTCATTATATAATTGGTATCTCCTTTTACTATGCCATTATTTACAATCTTTGACATCATGTTTGGCAAATATAACTCTGACAACGCATTTATAAACGTAAATATCAAAACTCCAATGACATATTTTATATATGGCTTTAAACCTTTGAATAATTTTCGCATTAAATTTCATCTCCCGCCCTTTATATATCTTTATCATCAATTGCCTTCATAAGGTTATCCCTCATTTGCATCAATAATCTCCTCAATAACACCAGCTCTTCCATAGTAAAATTATCAAAACATTCAGATTTTATAATATCCATTAGCCTATTTACCTCTTCAAAAACCGTCCGCCCCTTTTCAGTAATATATACTCGTGAAATACGTTGATCCTCCATATCCACCCTTCGCTCTACCAATTCCGCCTTTTCCATCCTTTTTAACATTACAGTGATAGTAGAAGGCTTTAAGTTCAATTCTTCTGATAGCTCAGTTTGGCTTTGACCATCTTTTTTCGATAAAGCAAATAACATGGGAGGCTGGCCAGGATAAACCCCTATCTCATCTAGTAAGGTATGAGTGCGGTAGTAGTGCAAACGTATTACATCCATAAATATATGGTATAACGATTCATCCTCAAAAGGCTCCATCTATCTCCCTCCTAACTATTTAGATGTCTAAATATATTAGATATTTTAGCATCAATATATTTATCAGTCAATCCATTTTTAATGTTAAAAATCATATGTTACTAATTTTTTTGTGTATTAAATTTAAATAATATATTTATATTCTTTAGCCATCTAAATAGATACTTGTACTAATAAAAGCAGCCACAAATCAAATAGATTTATGACTGCCATCATTTAGCACTTAAATTTTTAATCTATTTCTAAAACAATAGGACAATGATCACTTCCCAATATATTAGAATGAATCTGTGAATCAGTTAATCTATCTTTTAATCTTTCAGATATGATAAAATAGTCAATCCTCCATCCTACATTCCTATCCCTGGATTTTGCCATATATGACCACCAAGTATATGCACCTTCTTTATCAGGATAAAAATATCGAAAAGTATCTATAAAACCTGAATTTAATAATGCTGTCATCTTCCCCCGTTCTTCATCGGTAAATCCTGCATTTTTCCTATTCGATTGCGGATTCTTTAAATCAATTTCTCTATGGGCCACATTAAGATCTCCACATAGGATTATGGGTTTTTTACTATCTAGATCTTTGAGATACTGTCTAAACATATCTTCCCATCTCATCCTGTAATCAAGTCTGGTAAGACCCCGCTGAGAATTAGGAGTATATGCAGTCACTAAATAAAAATCCTCAAACTCCAGTGTTATGACCCTTCCTTCCTGATCATGTTCTTCAATGCCCACTCCATACTTTACCGATAAGGGTTTTACTTTAGTAAATATTGCTGTTCCCGAATATCCCTTCTTGACTGCATAGTTCCAATACTGATTATATCCTTCCAGATCCAAATCTATTTGACCTTCCTGAAGCTTTATCTCCTGAAGGCAAAATATATCGGCATCTACCTCTGTAAAATATTCTAAAAAACCTTTATTAATACAGGCTCTAAGACCATTTACATTCCAAGAAACCAGTTTCATATAATAACCCCCTGCAAAATATATAATAGCTATATAATACCATACCATCTTTATTTATAAAAATGTAAATTTACGAGGGTATCAAAACAAAAAGTCTTACATGGAAAATCTCCCATATAAGACTTTTTATCTAACTTACTTTTAATATATGTTCAAGCTTTTCTATCTTGTCCTTGCTCATCGGGCGTATGCCATCTAATCTATATGGTATACCCATCTCCCTATATTTATTTACTCCAAGCACATGATAGGGAAGAAGTTCAACCTTCTTTACATTATTAAACCCCTTTATCATTTTCCTTAGTTTTTCTATATGCTCCTTGCTATCCGTAATCCCTGGTACAACCACATGCCTAATCCATATAGCCTTGTCCAGATTGTTTAAAGCATCTACAAAATTCCAAAAATCCCTGAAGCCTCTACCTGTAAGCCTCTCATATCCTTCGTCATTTACATGCTTTATATCCAATAGCACCAAATCTGTATATCTTAGTACTTCCTCATATTGTCCATTGCCAAATCCCGCTGTATCGATGGCAGTATTAATACCATTCTCCTTGCACAATTTTAAAAATTCAACCAGGAATTCAGGCTGAAGAAGGGGCTCACCGCCCGAGCAGGTAATACCTCCTCCTGACCTTTCAAAATATGGTTTAAAGCGCAATACCTTTTTTAACAGTTCTTCTGCCGTAAATTCCCTCCCGCCATCTCTGCTCCATGTATCAGGGTTATGGCAATATGCACATCTTAGTCTACAACCTTGAAAAAATACTACAGATCTGATGCCAGGACCATCTGTAAGACCCATAGTTTCTATAGAATGAATTTTTCCAGTCATAATAATGCCTCCCCATGGGTTACATATTCTCATGGAATGTTCTTTTTATAACCTCAAGCTGCTGTTCCCTTGTAAGTCTGTTAAAGTTTACAGCATATCCTGAAACTCTAATTGTCAGTGTAGGATATTTCTCCGGATTATTCATTGCATCAATAAGCATTTCCCTATCCATTACATTCACGTTCAAATGATGGGCTCCTTGAGAAAAGTATCCATCCAATATGGCACATAGATTATCTTCCCTATTGATCTCATCCTTGCCTAACGCATCTGGTACAATTGAAAATGTATTTGAAATACCATCTTCACATACATTACAATAAGGCAGCTTAGCTACGGAGTTTAAGGATGCAAGTGCACCACTCTCATCCCTGCCATGCATTGGATTGGCACCAGGTGCAAATGGTTCTCCCGCCTTCCTACCATCTGGCGTTGAGCCTGTCTTTTTACCATATACTACATTGGATGTAATGGTCAGAACAGATAGAGTATGCTTAGCACCTCTGTATGTCCCATGCTTTCTAAGCTCAGCTATAAATCGCTTTAATATTTCAACTGCTATATCATCTACCCTGTCATCATCATTACCATATTTAGGGAAATCGCCCTCGATCTCAAAATCTACTGCTATCCCATTCTCCCTTACGGGCCTAACCTTTGCATATTTGATAGCACTCAGTGAATCTGCAACTACGGACAGTCCTGCCACTCCAAATGCCATAGATCTCTTAACATGTGTATCATGGAGTGCCATAAGACCAGCTTCATAAGCATATTTATCATGCATATAATGTATAACATTCATGGTATTTACATATAGTTCGGCTATATTTTCTAGGACTTTAAAATAATTTTTACATACCTTGTCATAATCCAATTCATTATCTTCTATCTTTTCAATGCCCGGTATTACCAATATTCCCCTTTTTTCATCCACGCCACCGTTTATGGCATACAACAGTGCCTTTGCCAGATTGCATCTTGCACCGAAGAATTGCATCTGCTTGCCCATCTCCATGGCCGATACACAGCAAGCAATCCCATAATCGTCACCATATATAGGCCTCATGACCTCATCATTTTCATATTGTATGGAATCACTCATTATGGACATCTTTGCACAATACTTTTTGAAGTTTTCAGGAAGCCTTTCGGACCATAATACCGTCATGTTGGGTTCAGGCCCTGGACCTAGATTATTCAATGTATGGAGAAATCTAAATGAATTTTTGGTTACAAGGGTACGCCCATCTTCTCCCATTCCTCCTATGGCCTCTGTAACCCAGTTAGGATCCCCTGCAAACAATTCGTTATATTCAGGTGTCCTAAGCTGCCTTACCAACCTGAGCTTAATTACAAACTGGTCTATCAGCTCTTGTGCCCCAACTTCAGTTATAATGCCATTTTTTATATCCCGCTGTATATATATATCTATAAAGGTGCTTGTCCTACCTAAAGACATAGCAGCTCCATTATTCTCCTTTACCCCTGCGAGATACCCAAAATATAAAAACTGCACGGCTTCCTTTGCATCCTTTGCAGGCCGTGATATATCAAAGCCGTAGGCATTAGCCATATTCTCCATTTTTACCAATGCCCTTATTTGATCAGATACCTCTTCTCTTAATCTTATCAATTCATCATCCATGAATCCTTTTAATTTCTTAAGGTCTTGCTTTTTTTGGGCTATCAAAAACTCTATACCATAGAGTGGGATCCTTCTAAAATCCCCTATTATTCTACCCCTGCCATATCCATCTGGAAGTCCAGTCAGTAATCCAACGCTTCTTGCTGTCCTCATATCTTCGGTATATGCATCAAAAACTCCCTGATTATGTGTCTTTCTATATTCATTAAATATCTTATCCTTTTCCTCATCAAGCTCATATCCATAGGCCTTCAATTCAGATTTTACCATCCTTATTCCACCGAATGGATTAATAGTCCTTTTAAGTGGTGCATCTGATTGTAAACCTACTACAACTTCATTATCCCTATCTATATAACCAGGCTTAAAGCTATCAATACCGGAAACAGTATCTGTATCAATATCTAATACGCCTTTTTTTAATTCTTCCTTAAGCAGATCATTGCAAATATCCCATACCTTCTGAGTCCGAACAGTAGGACCTTCTAGAAAACTATGATCACCATGATAAGGCTCATAATTTCTTTGGATAAAGTCCCTTACATCTATTTCATCATTCCAATTTCCTGCATTGAATCCTGTCCATTCTTTTCGCATAAAAAAACCTCCTTGACTTTTTTCGTCCAGAAGGCCAAAAATACATATGCCGTCTGGACTTATCGCCCAGGCGGTCGGCTTATCGTAAGAATCACACTCCATATGGTTAATTCCATTTCCGCCAGTCATGTGATCTTCTACAATCATAATAGCAAGCCATTAGATTTTTGTCAATAAAATTTTTATGGTATAATCATATGAGGTGATGTTATGAAAATTTTTATAGATGGAGATGGTTGCCCAGTTGTTAATCTGACCATCAAAATAGCTAAATCATATGGCATAAAGGTAATTGTAGTTAAAGATATATCCCATGAATTATGGGATGATTATGCTACTATTATAACCGTTGATCAATCTCCTGATAGTGCTGACTTCTATATTGCCAATAATATTACTAAAGGAGATATTGTAGTTACTCAGGATTATGGACTTTCTGCAATGGTCCTTGCTAAAGAGGCCCTATGTATAACCCAAAATGGACTCGTAATTTCTCCAAAAAATATAGATCAGCTCCTAGGATATAGACATTTTAATCAAGAACTCAGAAGAAAGCATAAAAAATATACAAAAATTAAAAAAAGGAGCTCCCAATCAGATATGGAGTTTAAAAAAAATCTAAGCGCTTTGATTGAGACAAAATCTAAAGCATATAATCAAAAAAATAGGTAATAAAAGATACAATTTTTATAACAAAATGTTTTAAAAATGAGATCTCCTGTTCTTCTACTAGGGGATTATATATATATGAATAATCATTATCTAACATCAAGCTCCTATCAAAATCTTTTCCCATTTCTCTTTTCAAAACCCTAGCAAAATCTTCACTATCTACAACAATCATAGTTTCAGTACTAAGATAGGTACTCCTAGAGTCAATGTTAAACGAACCTACAACGCTAATCCTATCATCAAATATAAAAGACTTGGCATGTATAGATCCCGGCCCTTGAAATTCATATACATTAATGCCAAAATCCACCATATCCTTTATATGCCTTATATGTCCTGAATATGCCGGTATATTTGGAGTAACAGCCTCAGAATTTGTCAATATATGCATTTTCTCAGGTATAATATTATTATAATTCAAATGCCTTAGCATAGACCTCGTAGGAATAATATAAGGGCTTTGGATATATACGGATTTATCTGCTTCATTTATTAAATTAGTAATGGCATACCAACACCATGGATTTTTGTTAAAATGTTCAATAGGATTATGTACCAATGTTATTTTCCTAGCAGATATGGACGCACCTATCCAATCAATTTTATTATGGAATATATCTGGGTTAGTGTTTTCTAATGCTTTTATATATTCATTTAAAACCTGTGCTTTTCTTTCAGCCCTCTTTTGCCGATAAACCGTCAACTTTTTTATCGGATACCTTAAAAACCTATGATTCCATACATCATCAAAGTACTTTTTTAAATGATAAATAACACTGCTCGGAAAATTATTTTCATCCGTATTTATAATAACTACATCCCTGTCATTGGTTATCTTTTTCCCATACTCTTTTGGTGTAAAATACTTATCTCCTATATTTCTCCCGCCAATCATCGCAATATGATCATCCACTATAATAAATTTATCATGAAGCCTATTGTTCCATGTCCATGGACGCATTATGCTAAAAGGCTCATAGAACTTAAGTTCAATATTAGGATGTGCATAAAAAGCATATATGACATCCTTCAAATTTCCCCTCAGATTATGAAATATCCCATCAAGGATAATACGCACTTGTACTCCCCTATCTGCAGCATCCAAAATACAGCCAAAGAATATATTAGCAGCCACTCCATCCTTTATAGTATGATAAGATATTTCCAAAGATTCTTTGGCATTTTCAATAAGATTAACTCTGGCAAGCCCTGCACTATAGCGCTCTTCTACTAAAACAATCCTATCACTGCATACATCCTCTCCATAAAACATCTCGGAAGGATATATATCCCTGTATCTATTCTTCTTATGCCCATAAAACCCAAATATCAAAACGCCAAATATCAATGCATATATCATATAATATTGCAAAATGGAATTCATTATCTTGTTTATTGATTTCACTCAAACCACCCCAGCATCTGTCTAACAACTATCATTATATAAATAAACAGATTTACCAGTAACAAAACCCCTTATATATATCCAAATATAACTAAAAATCCAAATCAAACACTATTGACGTTTTATAAAAAAACATTAAAATATTATTTTGTAATACTCAATATAAAAGGGATGATGACAATGAAGAAGTTTGAAATACCTTTTAATTTCGATATGGATCTGTTACGCTTTTTAGATGATAATATAGATAAAAATTGGATAGAGTTTATCTATATACCCCCTTTTAAGGAAGATGGAATAAATGCTAGAAGCCATGTAGAAAATGTAGAAGTAAGGGGGCAGCTATATAAAGTGCCTGAAACAAGGAACGAGTATACAAAATATCTAGAAGAGATACAAAAAAGTGGCTATAATATTGCCGTATTATTGCAAGAGCCTACCTTAGTACTAAGCCAAAAACTAGACTATTATTTTAAACTGGGTATAGATAATTTCATAGTCAATAACGATCAACTTGCATTGGATATAAAAAATAAAAATCCAAATTGTAATATCATCGCCTCTATAACTAAGACCCTCAGTGCAGATGATATTGTCAAATCCGATTATTCAATGTATGATAAGATCGTACTGCATTTTCCTTTTAATAGAGCACTATGTCGGTTAAGTGAGCTGCCAAAAAAATACAACTATGTAATGCTTGCAAACTCCTATTGTGCCTATAATTGCATAGAAGCTAAAAAACATTGGTTTAGTACTAGGGAAACAGTAGCAAATGTAAATTGTATCAAGCATTTTAATAAGGATAAACTTGTATATATACCACCGGAGTATATACATCTTTTTGAACCTTATGTATCAAATTTTAAACTCCAGGGAAGGGAATATCCTACAGATATATTAGCTGATGAGATATACTATTATTATAAAGGGCTGCATAATCCCATGGCGGGAGTTATCTATAACAGACTAAGTCCTTTTAATGCAGAAAGCTATTTTAATAAGGCCAAGGATTTAAGCTTTGTTACAAGTAATGTTAAAGGCATGAAGTTCTCCGCTTAAATTCAGTATTGTTTTCCATACAAGCATGAAATGGGGATATTTTCATCCTTTTTCATGCTTTTTTAAACTTCTTTATATATTAATATCTAAAGCCATATTAGAGTTCTATTTTTAGAGTATAATACAGATATAATTAGTATATAAATTTCTAAAAGGAGATGAGCACAATAGACAAAGTGTATATTGAAAAAACAATATTACATATTTTAGATAGTTCACTAGGAGTACCTATTTTATCCGAAGAAGAACACCCCTATGATGAAAATATAATAGATTTTATGGAAGGGCATATCGAAAAGGCATTCAAGGATATAAATGCTAAAAAGGCCTTTTTTGATGTTGGGAAAAATACAGTGCAAGATCTATGTATGGATATTTCAAATGACAATACTACATTTATAGAAAAAACTAAAGAATTTGCCCAACTTATGTATAATATAATGAATGAAAATATAACCATACCCCCTTGTGACCTAGTTTGTTCACTTTTTAATGGAGATGGTAAAAAATACTTAGGCTTCTTTATATTAAATTATAAATCTTCCTATATACACTATGTAGAAGAAACCCAAAATAAAAGAATTAATAAGGTGATAAAGCAAAGAACAACTCTGCCAAATGAAAATCAAAAAATAGATGAGTTTATAATAATAGATTTGGAAGACTATTCAATATTGCTAAAAGAAAAAAAACACGAAATTAGTGGGCAAAAGGAATACTATATCTCTAAATATTTACTGAAATCAAAAGATACATTATCAGATAAGGAAAAGGTAAATATAGTGGCTAAAGTTTCAAAAAAAATAGTACAGGATTATTATGAAGATGATATAACAAAAATGGCAGAAATAAAAAATGCCATGGTTCAAAGTATTGAAAAAACCGATACCATAGATATAGATCATATAAAAAGAGAGGCGTTCACAAAAAATCTAGAATTACAAGATATATATGAAGAGGAGATAAAAAAAAGAGGCTTGACAGAAAAAACTATAGAAGTAAATGAGGATTTGAATAAAAAAATTCCCAGAACTCAAAAATTAGTGACAGATGACGGCATAGAAATAAAAATTCCCGTGTCTTATCTAACTAATGATAATAAAATAGAATTTGTGAACAATACTGATGGAACCATATCCATCCTTCTTAAAAGTATTAGAAACATAAAAAGCAAATAAAATAAATGAAAAGGCTGTGTAAACACTTTTATAAAAAAAAAGACACAAGAGTATTTATGCAGCCAAATATCCCCATTATATGTTAGCTTTTTATTGTATTACAAATAAACAATTAAGAATTTAACATTTTTTCGTAAATAGCATTAAAAATAACATTACACTTACTCAATACTTCTTTAGGTGCCTTTTCTATAAATTCAAATTGTCTTTCACTTAAATCCAATACTTTAATTTGATCCATTAGGATATCACCTTTAGTTTCAATATTGTATTCATCAAGATTTACTCTAGTAAAAAAAGTGCTAGTTGAATTTGTTATTGGAACTACTGTTACTATACCATTTAGTTCTTTTTGTGTAATAGGATCTGATATCACAAGTCCAGGTCTGTACCCTCTTTGTTCATGTCCCTTAGAAGGAGAAAAATTAATTTTTATTATATCTCCAAACTCTAAATTATTGAAATTATTTTTATCTAATTCATTCATACTTTTTTACCACACTTCTTTCCCAACAGGATTGCCCCAGTCTATATCTAATTTTGGATTTAATTTTTCTCCCTTAGATTGTTCAGCTAAAAGTTCAAATTTCGTTTTTTCTTGTTTCTTTATTAATATTAATTTTTCTCCTTCTATATCAATTTTGAAACTTATATTTTCAAAATTGTTACTGTCTATATTTAATTCCTCTAATATTATCTTTGGTATACGAATAGCCGCACTATTACCCCATTTAGCTAAATTAATTTTCATCCAGATCACCTCTTTTAACAAATTAGTAGGCTCTCGAAAACTCGAAGAGCTTAATCTTACTTTATTTCAAGGTTCGGCTTTTTAGCTTCACCCCTACTTTTTGATTAATATTCACTTTAAAATTTCCAATTCTACTTACCATTACTTCCCTT